>NZ_FZMO01000261.1 GCF_900197875.1 Frankia canadensis
GTCCCCGCCTCATCGCGCCCGGGTTTCGCCCCACCGCGCCCTGCACCCGACCCACCAGGCCCCATCGCCGGCCCGCCGCGTCCCATCGCGGGCCCGCCGCACGCCGTCGCCGGGCCCGCCGCGTCGAGGCGGCCGGACAATGCCGCCGGTCATGCCATCATGAGACGCCGGCAATTCCCGGCCGCCATGCCGGCGGCGGCACCCCGCGACGCGTTTCCACGAAGAATGAGGAAAAGAGATTGAACGATCGGGTGATCTCCCTGGTCCGGGACTATCTGGTCGCCTATCCCACCGAGGCCGACGGTCTCGCCCCGCTGCTCGAGCTCGCCGCCACGGCCGCGCCGGTGACCGCCCGCACCACCCTGCCCGGCCATGTGACCTGCGGCGCCGTCGCCGTCGACACGACGTACCGGGTTCTGCAGGTCCGCCACCGGGTCCTCGACCGCTGGCTGTTCCCGGGCGGCCACGTCGAGGGGGGCGATGCCACCCTGGTGGCGGCCGCGCTGCGGGAGCTCGCCGAGGAGACCGGCGTCCGGCCCTCCGCGGTCCGGCCGCTGCGCGATCTCCCGATGGACATCGACGTCCACGTGATTCCCGAGAATCCCGCGAACGCCGAACCGGAACACACCCACTACGATTTCCGGTTCGCATTCCAGATCGCGCGGTCCTCCGGCCCCGGCACCGTGGACCTGCGTCTCGACGAGGTCACCGACCACCGGTGGATCCCGGTGTCGGACCTGTGCGGATCGGCGGGCACCCGGATCGCGGCGATGCTGGCTGGCTGACGGCGGCCAGGCCGCCGCCCGCGACGGAACGGAACCGGTCGACGGCGCATCGCGGGTCCGACGTCACCCACTATGGTGGGTCCGAGGCGGTTTGTCGCGCGTGAAGTGGCGCGCGGGATTCGCCGACCACCCCCACGGTACGAACAAGAGGGGCAGCCGCGATGACCGAAGCGGAACCGCAGGAGATCGACAGCACTCGGGAGGGATCCGCCGCCGGCATCGACCTCCAGGTCGACGTTCCGCACCCGGCCCGGATGTACGACTACTTCCTCGGCGGCAAGGACAACTTCCCGGCCGACCGGGAGACCGGCGACCAGGTCATCAAGGTCTTCCCGAACTCGCGCAACGTCGTCCGGCAGAACCGGATGTTCATGAACCGGTCCACCCGCTACCTGGCGGCCGAGGCCGGCATCCGGCAGTTCCTCGACATCGGCACGGGCATTCCCACCTCGCCGAACCTGCACGAGGTCGCGCAGAGCATCACGCCGGGCGCCCGCGTCGTCTACACGGACAACGACCCGATCGTGCTGACCCACGCACGGGCCCTGCTCACCGGCACCCGCGAGGGGCGCACCGCCTACATCGACGCCGACCTTCGCGACACCAGCCGCATCCTGCAGGCCAGCCAGCTCCACGAGACGCTGGACCTGACCGAACCGATCGCCCTGTCGGTGATCGCCATCTTCCACTTCATCCCGAACACCGACGACCCGTACGGGATCATGAGCCGGCTGGTCGACCTGCTGCCGTCGGGCAGCTACGTCTCGCTGACCCACCTGACGCCGGACTTCGACCCGGCGATGCGCGACGTCGAGCGCACCTACCTCTCCCGCGGCATGTCGATGCACCTGCGCACCCGCGCCGAGGTCGAGCGGTTCTTCGCGGGTCTGGAGATCGTCGAGCCCGGTCTGCGGGTCGTGCACCGCTGGCGCCCCGACCTGGCCGACCCGCGCGACGCCCTGCCGTCCGGCGAGGAGGTCGGCGACTCCCCCGCCGCCCACGCGAGGATCGTCGCGCCGGCGGAGCTGACCGACGCACAGGTGAGCATCTACGGCGCCGTCGCCCGCAAGCCCTAGCCCCGCCCGCCGGCGGCCGGGAAGGCCCCGACGGACGTGACCGCATCCGCCGGGGCCCTGTTCGTCGCGGCGCCGCCCGCGGCCGGTCACGGCCTGGCACAGTGACGGTATGGCTCCGCAGGCGCTGCCGACGTTGGACATCGGCCCGTTCCTGGCCGGCACCGCCGAGGGCGGCCGGTTCGTCGCCGCGCTGCGCCGTGCCTGTCACGGCCCCGGGTTCTTCTACCTGACCGGGCACGGCATCCCCGCGGCGGACACCGCCGCCGTGCTGGAGGTGAGCCGCCGCTTCTTCCACCTGCCCGACGCGGCGAAGCTGGCGATCGAGAACATCCACTCGCCGCACTTCCGCGGCTACACCCGCCTCGGCCACGAGATCACCCGCGGCCGCGCGGACCTCCGTGAACAGATCGACATCTCCGACGAGCGGCCCGCCCGGGTGCTCGGCCCGGACGACCCCGCCTACCTGCGTCTGGACGGTCCGAACCAGTGGCCCGAGCAGGTGCCCGACCTGCGCCCGGTCGTCCTGGCCTACATGGCCCGGCTCGGGCGGCTGTCGCGGGTCCTGGTCCGCGCGTTCGCGGAGTCGCTCGGCCTGCCCCCGGACGAGCTCGACCGCACCTTCGCCGACGAGCCCCGCTCGCACCTCAAGCTGATCCGCTACCAGGCCCCGCCGCCCGGCCACGCCGCCGGCCGCGACCAGGGCGTCGGCGCCCACAAGGACGGCGGCTTCGTCACGTTCGTGCTGCAGGACGACGTGCGCCCGCTGCCCACCGCCGGACCGGACCACACCGGCGGACCGGACCACACCGGCGGGTCCGACCACGCGGGCGGATCGGGCCGTCCGGGCCCGGCGGGCCTGCAGGTCGCCGGCCCGGACGGTGACGGCTGGATCGACGCGGCGCCGCGTCCGGGCACCTTCGTCGTCAACATCGGGGAGATGTTCGAGCTGGCCACCCGCGGCTACTACCGCGCGACGACGCACCGGGTCGTGAGCCCGCCGGCGGGACACGAGCGGATGTCCGTGGCGTACTTTTTCGGGCCGCGGCTGTCGGCCACCCTCGAACCCGTACCCCTGCCCGACGAGCTCGTCCGCGAGATCGGCGACGCGCCTCCGCCCGACCCGGACAACCCGATCTTCGCCCAGCATGGCGTGAACACCCTCAAGAGCTGGTTGCGCAGCCATCCGGAGGTGGCCCGCCGCTACTACGCCGACGTCACAGCGAGAGGACCGTCGTGACCGCACCCCAGACCGGTTGGAGTTTCGAGACCCGACAGGTGCACGCCGGCGCGGCGCCGGATCCGGCCACCGGCGCCCGCGCCGTGCCGATCTACCAGACGACGTCGTTCGTCTTCGACGACACCCAGCACGCGGCCGACCTGTTCTCGCTGGCCGAGGTCGGGTTCACCTACACCCGGGTGGTCAACCCGACCCAGGACGCCCTCGAGCGCCGCGTCGCCGACCTGGAGGGCGCAGTGGGGGCGCTGGCAACGGCGAGCGGCCAGGCGGCGATCACCCTGGCCCTGCTCAACCTCGGCGGGGCCGGCAGCCACATCGTGTCCTCGACCTCGCTCTACGGCGGCACCTACGCCCTGTTGCGGCACACTCTCGCCGAGCTCGGTGTCCAGACGACCTTCGTGGACGACGCGGACGACCTCGACGCGTGGCGCGCCGCGATCCGGCCGACCACGGTGGCGCTCTACGGCGAGACGATCGGCAACCCGCGGGGCAACGTCCTGGACACCGCGGGCATCGCCCGGGTCGGTCACGACGCCGGGGTACCGCTGATCGTCGACAACACCCTCGCGTCCCCGTTCCTCAACCGTCCGCTGGAGCACGGCGCGGACATCGTGGTGCACTCGGCGACGAAGTTCATCGGCGGCCACGGGACGTCGATCGGCGGGATCATCGTCGACGGCGGGCGGTTCGACTGGTCCGCCGGGCGCCATCCCCGCCTCGTCACCCCCGACCCCGCCTATCACGGCGTGGTCTTCCAGGAGGAGTTCGGCGAGGCCGCGTACATCGTGCGGGCCCGCGCCCGGCTGCTGCGCGACCTGGGGCCGGCCCTGTCGCCGACGAACGCGTTCCTGCTGCTGCAGGGTCTGGAGACGCTGTCGCTGCGGATGGAGCGGCACAGCGCGAACGCCGACCGGGTCGCCACCTGGCTCGCCGCGCATCCCCAGGTCGGCTGGGTCGCCTATCCGGGGCTGGCGTCCAGCCCGTGGCACGCGGCGGCTCGCCATTACCTGCCTCGCGGCGCCGGGGCGGTGCTCGCGTTCGGCATCGACGGTGGCGCCGCGGCCGGGCGGGCCTTCATCGAGGGGCTGGAGCTGCACAGCCATCTGGCCAATGTCGGCGACGTCCGCTCGTTGGCCATCCACCCGGCCTCGACGACCCACGCCCAGCTCACCGCCGCCGAGCAGGCGGACAGCGGGGTCAGCGCGGACCTCGTGCGGCTGTCGGTCGGCATCGAGGGCATCGACGACATCCTGGCCGACCTCGACCGGGGCTTCCGCGCCGCCAAGGCCGCCTGACCGCTCCCCGCGCCGTCCGGCACCGTCCGGACGGTGGGCGCCGTGCCGGACAGCCCGGCCGACGGACGACGATCGGCCCTGCCTGGCTCGTGGGCTCCTGGCCTACCGTCGACGGGGGCGTCGCCGAACGGTTCCGCGCCCCGGATCCGGACACCCGTCCCTCCGGACACCTGGACATTCCACGAGGGGTTCACGCGTTGACGTCCTCCCCCGCCTGAAGGCGAGGGATTCCAACTCCTACACATCCACCAGAAGGGGGTGCGCGGTGTTGAGGTTCACGGTTCACGGGCACGGCCGACGCCGTGCCTCCCCGCGCGGTCACCGCACGTCCTGCGGCGATGTTCACTGCTGCGTTGACGTCCGCGTTGGCCGTGTGCCCGCAGGCAGCGCACCGGAATACCGCTTGGCTCTCGCGGTTCCCAGACGCCGTATGCCCACAGGCCGAGCAACGCTGAGACGTGTAGGCGGCCGGGATCTTTTCGACCCGGCCGGGGGCTTTCTGTTCGAGACGGTGGACCAGAGATCCCCAGCCGGAGCCGAGGATCGACCGGTTCAGCCCGGCTTTCTGCCGGACGTTGTGGCCCGGCATCTCCACGGTGCCCCGGGCCGACCGGGTCATACCCAGGATGTTTATATCCTCGACACGGATCAGATCGTACCGCCGTGCCAGGCCGGTGGAGGTTTTTTCGA
>NZ_FZMO01000234.1 GCF_900197875.1 Frankia canadensis
CACCCACACCCCCCGCCGCGCCGCCATCAGCGCCTTCGGCATCAGCGGCACCAACGCCCACCTCATCATCGAAGAACCCCCCACCAGCACCAGCACACCCACCACCAGCACCGACAACCAGACCGACGACGACAGAACAGGGAACGAGAACGAGAACCACCCCCAGCCCCGGACGACGGACGAGAGCGCTGACGCGACCGGGACCGGAACTGGGACCGGAGATGCTCCCCCAGCCGCGGCCCCACCGGCACACCCCGTCGCCTGGCCCCTGTCCGCGGCCGACCCCGCCGCCCTGCGGGAGATGGCGCTGCGGCTACGCGACCACCTGGCCCGACTCCCCGACCCGCCCGGCCTGACAGCGACTGCCGTCGCGTTGTCCCGACGGGCCGCGCTGGCGCACCGGGCGGTCGTGATCGCCGACTCACCCGCCGGGTTCTCCGCCGCGCTCACCGCGCTCGGCGAGGACCGGCCCGCCGCCGCCCTCGTGCGCGACACGGTGTCCGAACCCGGGCGGACCGTCTTCGTCTTCCCGGGTCAGGGATCGCAGTGGGCCGGGATGGCGGCGGACCTGTTCGACGTCTCGGCCGCGTTCCGCGACCAGCTCACCACCTGCGCGGACGCGCTCGCGCCACATCTGGACGTCCCGCTGCTCGACGTCCTGCTTGGCCGGGCGGATCCACGCCTGCTCGACCGTGTCGACGTGGTCCAGCCCGCGCTGTTCGCGATGATGGTGTCCCTCTCCGCGCTGTGGCGTGAACGTGGGGTGCGTCCCGACGCGGTCGTCGGCCACTCGCAGGGCGAGATCGCCGCCCTGCACGTCGCCGGCGGCCTGAGCCTCGACGATGCCGCGCTCGTCGTGGCCCGGCGCAGCCGCACGCTCGCCGCCATCGCGGGTGGCGGGGGCATGGTGAGCCTGTCGCTGGACGCCGAGGCGACCACCGAGCGCATCGCGCCCTGGACGGGCCGGATCGGCATCGCCGCCCACAACGGCCCGGCGACCACGATCGTGTCGGGCGAACGGACCGCCCTCGACGAGCTCCTTGCCGCCTGCGCGGCCGCCGGTGTGCACGCCCGTGCGATCCCCGTCGACTACGCCTCGCACTCCCCCGCCGTCGACGTGCTCGAACCGGAGCTGCGCCGGGTGCTCGACGGCGTCCAGGGCCGTGCGACCGAGCGCGGGGTGGCGTTCCACTCGACCGTGACCGGCGGCGAGCTGGACCCCGCCGGGCTGGACGCGGACTACTGGTACCGCAATCTGCGCGAGCCGGTCCTGCTCGAACCGGTCGTCCGGGCGCTCGCCGCGGCCGGCCACACCACGTTCATCGAGGTCAGCCCGCATCCCGTGCTCGTCTCGGCGATGACGGACACCCTCGCCACCGCAGCGCCCGACGGCGGACAGGCACGGGCGCTGGCGACCCTGCGCCGCGACGGCCACAACCCGACCCGGCTGCTGGCGGCCCTGGGCCAGGCCTGGGCCAGCGGCCTGTCGGTCGAGCTGGCGCCGCGCCCCGCCGATCCGCGCCCGCCGCACCTCGAGCTGCCGACCTATCCCTTCCAACGCCGACGGCACTGGCTGTCCGCGCCCGCCACGGCCCGCCGCCTCGACACCGTCGGCCTGCAGGCGATCGACCATCCCCTGCTCGGCGCGGCCGTCGACCTTCCCGACACCGGCGGGCAGGTGCTGACCGGAACACTGTCCCTGGGTTCCCAGCCGTGGCTCGCCGACCACGCGGTGCACGGCGTCCCACTGCTCCCCGGGACCGCCATCCTCGATCTCGTCCTCGCCGCCGGGCGTCGGGCCGGCTGCGCCCGGGTGGCCGACCTGACACTCACCGCCCCGCTCGTCCTGCCCGAGGACGGCGCGGTCCTGCTCCGGGTGGTGCTGGGGCCGAGCGACGACAGCGCCCGGCGCAGTGCCGACCTGTACGCCCGTCCGGAGGACGCCGACAGCGAGCCCTGGTCACATCACGCCAGCGGTGTGGTGGAGCCGGTCCGCGACCCCGCCGATCGCGATCCGGCCGACGGTGCCCAGACGGCCTGGCCGCCCCCCGGCGCGCGGCCCGTCGACCTGGCCGATCCGTACCGCCGCCTGGCCGCCCGCGGATACGACTACGGGACCGCCTTCCAGGGGCTGGTGGCCGCCTGGCGCGCGGGGACGGACGTCCTCGCCGAGGTGGTCCTGCCCGCGGTGCACCAGTTGGACACACCGGCCTACGGCCTGCACCCCGCGCTGCTCGACGCCGCGTTGCACCCGATCGCGCTCGGCCTGCTCGCCGATGACGCCGGAGCTGGCACCGTCGCCACGGAGGCGCCGGCCGCGGAGGACACCACCGGCACGGACGCGACGGACACGGACATCGCGGCCATGGACACCACCGGCACGGACACCGCGGCGGGGCCGGACGCGGTCCAGCTCCCGTTCGCCTGGACCGGTGTCGTCCGCCACGCGACCGGCGCCAGCACGCTGCGCGTGCGCCTGACACCCACCCCCGGCGGGCTCGCCGTCGTCGCCCGCGACACCGCGGGCCGACTCGCCCTGACCGCCGACGCCCTGTCGACCCGGCCAATGTCCCCCGGCGCGCTGCCGCGGGACCAGGGCAGTGGCGAGCTCCTGGTCGAGCGGTGGCTACCCATCGCGCCGGCGCCGCGGGCGGGCGACACCCCGGCCGGGGCCGGTCGATGGGCGCTGGTGGGGCTCCCGGCCGATGCCGCGACGCTGTCCCTGCCCGCGGCGACATCCGTGCACCCGAGCATCGCCGCGCTCACCCGATCCCTGCGCGACGGCGGTGGCGTGGGCCTCCCCGACGCGGTGATCCTCGCGGTCGGTCTCACCACCCCGGCCCTGCGCGGGTCCGACGACAGCCATCCCGACGACGACCAGTCCGACAACCGGCCCGGCGACGACCGGTCCGACCACCGGTCCGGCGACGATTGGTCCGGCGACGACCGGTTCGCAACGCCCGCCACCGCGCTCGACCTGGGCGGTCGCGTCCTGCGCGAGCTGCGGGACTGGCTGACGGACGATCACCCGGCCGGGATCCGGCTGGTGGTGGCCACCCGCGGGGCGGTCGCCACCGACCTGCACCATGGCGTCGCGGACCTCGGCGGCGCGGCAGCGTGGGGCCTGGTGCGCTCCGCGCAGTCCGAGCACCCGGACGACATCGCCCTGCTCGATCTGGACCCCGACGCCACACCGGACACCACCGCCGCACCGGACCCCGATGCCGCACCGGCGGCAGAGTCCGGATCGGCACGAGATGCCGTCACCATCGCCGCCGCACTGGCCGAGGCCGTGCGAGCCGGCGGCGAGCCGCGTCTCGCGCTGCGCGCGGGGGCTCTGTTCGCGCCGCGCCTGGACCACCTGCCCGTCGGCGGCTCCTCTCCCGCCGCGGACGACACCACACCCCCTTCCGCGGTCGCCACCGCCGCCCCGGCCGCCGCCACGTCCCCGCATGCCTCCTCCCCGTTCACGGGCCTGGACGGCACCGTCTTGATCACCGGCGGCACGGGGGTACTCGGCGGGCTCGTCGCTCAGCACCTGGTCCGCTCGCACGGCGTGCGCCACCTGCTCCTGGCCAGCCGCGCCGGCACCGCCGCCCCCGGCGCGCCAGCACTGCTCGCCACGCTCACGGAACTCGGCGCCGACGCCCGGATCGCCGCCTGTGACGTCGCCGACCCGGCCGCCCTCGCCACGCTGCTCGCCTCCGTCGCCGACGGGCATCCCCTGCGCGGCGTGGTCCATGCCGCCGGCGTGCTCGACGACGGGGTCGTCACCGCACTCACCGAGCGGCAGCTCGCCGAGGTCTGGCGGGCGAAGGTCGACGCCGCCTGGCAGCTGCACCGGCTGACCCGTGGCCACGACCTGCGCGCGTTCGTCCTGTTCTCCTCGACCGCCGGTGTTCTCGGCACCGCCGGCCAGGCGAACTACGCGGCGGCGAACGCCGCGGTGGACGCGCTCGCCCGCCGCCGGCGCGGGGCGGGGCTGCCTGCCCTCAGCCTGGCCTGGGGGTTGTGGGCGCAGGAGACCGCCATGACCGGACATCTCGACGACGCGGCCCGCGCCCGGCTCGCGCACGCCGGGCTCGCCCCGATGACGTCGGAGGCGGGCCTCGCCCTGTTCGACGCCGCGCTCGACGCGGGCGTGCCGGTCGTCGTCCCGGCTCGGCTGGACCGCCCCGCGCTGCGGCGGCGGGCCGCGCAGGGCACGCTTCCCGCCCTGTTCTCCACCGTGGTGCGGACGCGGTCAGACGTCTTCCCGGACCTCGCCGGCTCCACCGCACCGGCGGGACCCGCCGGGTCCCCGGACGGAACCGGCAGCGCCGGCGGGCAGGCCGAGGCGGAGCAGCCCGGCACCGGCCTCGCCGAGCGGCTGGCGGCGATGCCCGAGCCGCGGGCCCGAGAGGCCCTCGTCGAGCTGGTGCGCGAGCATGCCGCCGCCGTCCTCGGGCATGACGACGTCGCGCCGATCGGCGCGGGCCAGGCCTTCCGCAGTCTCGGTTTCGACTCGCTGGCCGCGGTGGAACTGCGCAACCGCCTCGGCGCGGCGGCCGGCACGCGGCTGCCGTCGACGGTGGTGTTCGACCATCCGACGCCGGCGGCGCTCGCCGAGCATCTGCTCACCCGGCTCACCGGCCCGCGCCCGGCGGCGAGACCGGCGACGGCCGAGCCGCGCACGGACGACGAGCCGATCGCGGTGGTCGCCATGGGCTGCCGTTTCCCCGGCGGGGTGACCTCGCCGGAGGAGCTGTGGCGGCTGGTGGCCGAGGGCACCGACGCGCTGTCCGAGTTCCCGGTCAACCGGGGCTGGCAGACCGAGCGGCTCTACGACCCCGATCCCGGCCGGGCCGGGCACACCTACGTCCGCCACGGCGGGTTCCTGCACGACGCGGACGAGTTCGACGCGGCGTTCTTCGGGATCTCCCCGCGTGAGGCGACCGCGATCGACCCGCAGCAGCGCCTGCTGCTGGAGATCGCCTGGGAGACGTTCGAACGCGCCGGCATCGACCCCCACAGCCTGCGCGGCACCCAGACCGGCGTGTTCACCGGCGTCATGTACGACGACTACGGCACGCGGCTGGAACGCGCGCCGGACGGGTTCGAGGGCTATCTGCTCACCGGGTCGACGTCCTCGGTCGCGTCGGGGCGGGTGGCGTACACCTACGGCCTCGAAGGCCCCGCCCTCACCATCGACACCGCCTGCTCCTCCAGCCTCGTCGCCCTCCACCTCGCCACCCAAGCCCTCCACCACGGCGAATGCACCCTCGCCCTCGCCGGCGGCATCACCCTCATGGCCACCCCCGCCGTCTTCATCGAATTCTCCCGCCAACAAGCCCTCGCCCCCGACGGACGCTGCAAACCCTTCGCCCACGCCGCCAACGGCACCGGCTGGGCCGAAGGCGCCGGCCTCCTCCTCCTCGAACGCCTCACCGACGCCCAGAAAAACCACCACCCCATCCACGCCCTCATCCGCGGCAGCGCCATCAACTCCGACGGCGCCAGCAACGGCCTCACCAACGCCCACCTCACCCCCGCCGACATCACCGCCATCGAAGCCCACGGCACCGGCACCACCCTCGGCGACCCCATCGAAGCCCACGCCCTCCAAACCACCTACGGACCCCACCACACCCCCGACAACCCCCTCTGGCTCGGCTCCATCAAATCCAACATCGGCCACACCCAAGCCGCCGCCGGCACCGCCGGACTCATCAAAATGATCATGGCGATGCGGCACCACACCCTCTGGCTCGGCTCCATCAAATCCAACATCGGCCACACCCAAGCCGCCGCCGG
>NZ_FZMO01000356.1 GCF_900197875.1 Frankia canadensis
GCCGCCGGGGAAGGCGGCGTGATGCCAGTTTCCTGGTGTGTCGTGTCCGGTTTGTCCCTAGGTTTCTGGCAGAGAACGCCGTGACAGTGTCAGAACGCTGTCACCGACCGCCGGCCGCGAACGGCCTAGGGCGCGGGTCCTCCCCGTGCCATGGTCATCGCCGGACGGGCCGTGACCGCGCGGGGAGGCACGGCGCTGGCCGTGCCCGTGAAACCGCGAACCTCGACATTCCGCGCCTCCCCCGGTGGATGTGTAGAAGTTGGAATCCCCCGCGTTCAGTTCACACGGGGGAGGACGTCGACGACAGCCCTCGCCCCCGGCTGCGTCCGTTTGCGTACACCGGTGTCGCCCGTCGGCGGACGACGCGAACGCGGTCTGCCGGGACGCTCAGTGCCATGACAACAACCACCCATCCCCCGGGCCGGGGCGCCATCGACGTCCGCGGCCTGACCAAGCGGTACGGGCGGCGGACCGTGGTCAGCGGTCTGGACGTCACCATCCCCGAGGGGGTCGTCGCCGGCTTCGTCGGGCCCAACGGCGCCGGCAAGACCACGACCCTGCGGATGCTGCTGGGCCTCGTGCGCCCCACCGAGGGCGAGGGCACCGTGCTCGGTCAGCCGCTGCGCGCCCCGGCCGCCTACCTGCCGCGGGTCGGCGCGCTGATCGAGAGCCCGGCGCTCTACCCCACGCTGTCCGGCACCCGCAACCTCGCCGCGCTCGCCGCGCTCGCCGGCCTCGGCCGGGCCGAGGCGCCCGCGCGGGTCGCGGCGATCCTCGACCAGGTCGGGCTCGCCGGGCGCGGCGGCGACCAGGTCCGCTCCTACTCCCTCGGGATGAAGCAGCGCCTGGCCATCGGCGCGGCCCTGCTCACCGACCCGGACCTGCTCATCCTCGACGAGCCGACGAACGGCCTGGACCCGATCGGCATCCGCGAGATGCGCACGCTCATCCGCTCGCTGACCGCGCGCGATGGCCGCACCGTGCTCGTCTCGTCGCATCTGCTCGCCGAGGTGGAGCAGATGTGCGACTGGCTGATCGTCGTCGAGGGCGGCCGGTTGGCCTATCAGGGCCCGACAGACCGGCTGATGGCCAGCACGTCCACCGAGGTCGTGCTGCGCCCGGAGCACGAGGAGGACGTCGCCCCGCTCGCCGACCTGCTCGCCGGTCTCTCCGTCCCCGCCACGCGCGGGCCGGCGGAGGTCGTCGCCACCCTCACCACTCCCGGCTCGGACGGCGCCCGCGAGTACGCCCGCGCGCTCGCCGCCGTGAACCGGGCCGCGGCGTCGCGCGGCATCACCCTCATCGAGATGTCCCCTCGCCGGCACAGCCTGGAGGACCGCTACCAGGGGCTGGTCACCCAGTCCCGCGCCCCGGAGATGGAGCTCACTCGATGAACGTCGTCCTCGCGGCCCGGCGGTCCTTCCGCGCCGAGCTCATCAAACTGTGGCGGCCCAGCACGGCGGTGGCGATGGGCCTGCTCGCCGCGCTCAGCGTGCTGTCCACCGTGCTGGTCGTCAGTCTCGCCGATCCGGCCAGCCCAGGCGGGCCGCGACCCGGCGACGGCAACGGGCCGGGTGGCTTCGATGTGACGACCCAGCAGCTGGCGGGCGCCACCGGGATCGCCCGCGGCTTCACGGGCGGAGCCACCTTCGTCGGCCTGCTGATCTTCCTCGTCTGCGCGATCGCCATCACCCTGGAGTACGGCCAGGGGACGCTGCGGACGCTGTTCCTGCGCGAGCCGGGCCGACGCGGCTGGTTCGCCGGGCGGGTCGCGGTGACACTGACACTCGTCGCGCTCGCCCTCCTCGCCGCGCTGGTGCTCAGCGTCGCCGTGGCCGTCGCCGTAGCGGGCGTGCGCGGCATCGACACGTCCGCCTGGTGGAGCGCCGACGGCGCGCGGGCACTCGCCTCCGGCTACCTGAACGTGCTACTCGCGGCGACGTTCTTCGCCGTGGCGGGAACGGTGCTCGGGCTCGTGCTGCGTTCGACCGCGCTGGCCCTGTCCATCGGCGTGGCCTGGATGTTCCCGATCGAGCACATCATCCAGAACTCCTGGAGCGGCGCCTCCAGGGTGTTCCCCGGGCTGGCGTTCGACGCGGTCAGCCAGGGTGGTGTCGCCGACGCGAGCTACGTGACGGCGCTGCTCGTGGGCGCCGCGTACGCCGTCGGCGCGGCCACCCTCGGGACAATCACGCTGACACGCCGAGACGTCACCGTTTGAGAGAACCTGACTACAATTGACACCTAGCGTGTGCGGACGACGACGATAGGAGATGCCATGCCTGCGCTCGGACGCATCGCCCGGTGAGCCCGTACGAGCGGCTGGTTCGGGAGCTCGGCGGATCCGACCCCTACGCGGTCCTCGGCGTGGGCCGTCTCGCCGACCGCGCCGAGATCCGCCGGGCCTACCGGACCAGGGCTCGAGCCCACCATCCCGACAACCCCGCGGCCCGTGGGCCGGAGGCCGCCCGCACCATGCAGCTGCTCACCGTCTCCCACGAGCTGCTCGCCCGGTGGCGCGACGTCTACGACGCCCGCCACACCCGCGTCGCCCACCCCATCGGCTCGATTC
>NZ_FZMO01000235.1 GCF_900197875.1 Frankia canadensis
CCCCACTGCTGGCCAGGCGGGGGCTGCGGCGGGCCCCACCGCCCTGGCCTCTTGCCGGGCGGGGGGCCGCCCCACTGCTGGCCAGGCGGCGCCCCCCACTGCGGCGCGCCTGCGGGCGGCGGCGGGCCCCACTGCTGGCCGGCTGCCGGGTGCGGCGGCGCGGCCGGGGGCATCGGCGGCGCCGCGGGCGGCATCGGCGGCGCGGGCGGGGGCGCCCACTGCTGCCCGTGAGGCGGCGTTGGCCCCTGGGGTGACATGGGCGGGGCGGCCGGCGGGCTGGGAACGGCGGCGGGCGGCGCCGCGGAGGTGCCCGGATCGTCGACGGCGATCCCGAAGTCGGTGGCGATGCCGGCGAGGCCCGTCGCGTATCCCTGGCCGACGGCGCGCACCTTCCACGTGCCGGCGCGGCGGTAGAGCTCGACGAGGATCAGAGCCGTCTCGGTGCCGAGGCCGGACGGGTCGAACCGGGCGAGCTCCGCACCGCCGCGAGGGTCGCGCACCGCGATGCCGAGCCCGGGAACGCCGGCGAAGGTCTGCGGCCCGCTGCCGTCGAGGCTGCCGGTGACGACCACCTTGTCGATGTCGGCGGGGACGGCCGTGAGGCTGAACTCCAGCGCGGACGGTGGCACCAGCCGCACCCCGGGTCCGGTCGGCTGGTTGAAGAAGACGAAGTCGTCATCGGTGCGCACCTTGCCGGCGGCGGTCACGAGGATCGCGGCGATGTCGAGCGACACCGACGAGGCGATCTCGACCCGGACGTCGGTGGTGGGCAGCGGCGCGTTGCCGCCCTTCGTCAGCACCTGTCCCATAGCCCCGCCTGTCCCATAGCCCCTCCAAGGTCACGCACCATCTCGAACGCCCGCACCGGGCGCGTCGGTTCCCACCCCGGGCGCCGCGCCCGCACCTGCGCCGACCCTACGATCGATGCCATGAGACGTGCGGCGGGGGTCCGGTGAGCGACATCGAGGTGCGCGGTCCGGTCGAGCGGCACGCGGCGGCCGTGTTCGGCCCGGACACCGGCCGCGCCGCAGTGACCTTCCTCGGCACGGAACAGATCGAGGTCCTGCGCTTCGGGCCCGACCGGGACGGCTTCGTCCGCTATCTGAGCCTCGGGATGTCCACGGAACCGATGACGGCGGCCGCCTCGGCGGTGCGGGATCCGGCCGGGCCCCGCGCCGAGCTGGTCCTCTCGCTGCGCGGCCGGCGCGACAGCGTGCTGCGCCGCCTCGCCGTGCTCGCGGCGATCCCCGTGGTGGACGGCCGCCCGATCAGCCCCGGCGCGGCGCTCGACCTCGGCGAGCCACTGTGGGACGGCGCTCCCTTCACCGCCGTCCTCGTCGGCGAGCCGGGTGGGCTGATCCCCGACCTGGAGCTGCCCGCGCCGGCCGCGCCGGTCCGGTTCCTGCCGCTGCTGCCGATGACCGCGAACGAGGCCGCCTTCAAGCGCGTCCACGGCCCCGAGACGCTGCATCAGCGCTGGCTCGCCGCCGGCACCGACCTGCGCGACCCGACCCGCCGCGAGGTCGACCTGCGGATGTGAGCGAACTCCCTTCCGGCGATCCGGGCGTACTGGTCTTATAGGCGCGTGACCCGCGACGACGCCGCCAGATCCGGGGCCGACCGGCCCGCGGCGGGGTGTCGCGGGGCGGGGCCAGCCGGACCGGCGGACGCTGCTGCTCGGAGGGGTGGGGCTCGGCGGCGCGGTGGCGGCGGCGGGCGGGCCCCCCGGCCTGGGGCGGCTCGGGCGGCACGGCACCGACCCCGGCGCCGACGCTGCGAGCACCGACCCCGATCCCGGGGGTGGCCGACGGCGTCTTCGGTGTCGGGGTGGCCAGCGGGGATCCGCTGCCCGACGGCGTGATCCTGTGGACGAGACTGGCGCCGAAGCCCACCGAGGGCGGGGGGATGCCGGCCCGCGACGTCCCCGTCGACTGGCAGATCGCGACGGACGAGTCGTTCCGCTCGGTGGTGCGCGCCGGCACCCAGAACGCGCAGGCCGCGTACGCGCACTCGGTGCATGTCGACGTCCGCGGGCTTGATCCCGGGCACGACTACTTCTACCGGTTCCGCGCCGGCACGGTACTCAGCCCGGTCGGGCGCACCCGCACGGCGGCCGCGCCCGGCTCCGGCCCGCAGGCGGCCAGCGGGCAGCTCAGCTTCGCCCTCGCGTCCTGCCAGGACTTCCAGAACGGCTACTGGGCGGCGTTCGACGCGATCGCGGCCGATCATCCCGACCTCGTCGTGCACGTCGGCGACTACATCTACGAGTACGACCCGGACAGCCGCTTCCCGGACCGCCGGCACACCACGCCGCGGACCCCGGGCCTCGACCAGCTGCAGACGCTCGCCGACTACCGCGACCGCTACGGCCAGTACAAGGCCGACCCGGCCCTGCAGGCCGCGCACCGGGCCGCGCCGTGGATCGTGACCTGGGACGACCACGAGGTGGAGAACAACTACGCTGGGCTCGTCGACGAGGCCGGCGACACCGGCGCGCGTCACCAGGACCCGGCGGCGTTCGCCCGCCAACGCGCCGCGGCCTACCAGGCGTACTACGAGCACATGCCGATCCGCGCGCAGCTCAATCCGGGCTCCCCCGATCTGCGGATCTACCGGCGGCTGACGTTCGGCAGCCTGGTCACGTTCAACGTGATGGACACCCGGCAGTACCGCACCCCGGTGCCGGAGCCGGCACCGCAGGGCATCGGCGCAGCGGCGCTCGGCGCCGACAACACCGCCGGCACCATGGCCGGCGCCGAGCAGGAGCGGTGGCTGCGCGCGGGCCTCGACGCGTCGCGCACGCGGTGGAACATCATCGCGCAGCAGACGATGATGGCGCAGCTCGACGGCCAGCTGCCGGCCGGATCGGGGCAGCTGCTGACCAACCTGGACCAGAACGACGGCTACCGCCCCTACCGCCGCCGCCTGCTGTCCGGAGTCCGCGACAGCCACGCGAGCAATCCGATCGTGCTGTCCGGGGACCTGCACTGCGCCTGGGTGAACGACCTGCGGGTCGACTTCGACCGGCCGGAGACGCCAGCGGTCGCCGCCGAGTTCGTCTGCACGTCGATCAGTTCGGCGTTCTTCCTGGTCTCCGACGACTTCGTCCGCGCGAACAACGACCGGCTCAACCCGCACGTCCGCTACTTCCGCGGTGACCGGCGCGGCTACACCCGCATCCGGATCACGCCGCAGGAGTGCCGCGCCGAGATGCGGACCGTCACCGATCTCTCCAGCCGCGACTCCCCCGTCACCACCGACGCCATCTACGTGGTCGAGGACGGCATCCCGACCGCCCAGCCCGCCTGACCTGCCGGGCCGCTCCCGACCGCCAGCGGATCGGGCCGCGAACACGCATGGCGATGCTACGCTCCGCATAGCTTCGGTCACACTATGACCAGGTGCCGCCCGACCGCCGTCCACACCCGGGAGCCGCGCGTGACGATCGTCGAGAGGCCCGCGGGCGCGGCGGGCCGGACCCCGGAGGACATCGTCACGGCGCACAGCCGGCCGCGCACAAGCCTGCTCGGCTATCTGCGCACGACGTCGCACAAGGACATCGCGGTCATGTACTTCGTGACGTCGATGGGGTTCTTCCTGTTCGCCGGGGTGCTGGCCGTCATGATGCGGGCCGAGCTCGCCCGGCCGGGGCTGCAGTTCTTCTCCAACGAGCAGTACAACCAGCTGTTCACGATTCACGGCACGCTCATGCTGCTTCTGTTCGCGACGCCGCTGGCCTTCGCCTTCGCGAACCTGCTCGTGCCGCTGCAGATCGGCTCCCCGGACGTCGCCTTCCCCCGGCTGAACTCGCTGTCGTACTGGCTGTTCCTGTTCGGCGGGCTGACCGTCATCTCCGGCTTCCTCACCCCGGACGGGGCGGCGGACTTCGGCTGGTTCGCCTACGCGCCGCTCAACAGCAAGGCGTACGCGCCGATGCCGGGCGGCGACCTGTGGATCCTCGGTCTGGTGGTCTCCGGACTCGGCACCATCCTCGGCGCCGTCAACATGATCACGACGCTGCTGTGCCTGCGCGCGCCCGGCATGACGATGTTCCGCATCCCGATCTTCTGCTGGACGTTCCTGGTCACGTCGATCCTGGTGATCGTCGCGTTCCCGGTGCTCGCGGCGCAGCTGCTGTCGCTGGAGGCGGACCGGCGCTTCGGGGCGCACGTGTTCGACGCGGTGAACGGCGGGGCGTTGCTGTGGCAGCACCTGTTCTGGTTCTTCGGCCACCCCGAGGTCTACATCATCGCGCTGCCGTTCTTCGGGCTCATCAGCGAGATGCTGCCGGTGTTCTCCCGCAAGCCTCTGTTCGGCTACAAGGGGCTGGTCTTCGCGACCATCGGGATCGGCGCGCTGTCGATCGCGGTGTGGGCGCACCACATGTTCGTCACCGGTGCCGTGCTGCTGCCCTTCTTCGCCCTGCTGTCGTTCCTCATCGCGGTGCCCACCGGCATCAAGTTCTTCAACTGGATCGGCACGTTGTGGCGCGGGCAGCTCACCTTCGAGGCGCCGATGCTGTTCTGCCTCGGCTTCCTGGTGACCTTCCTGTTCGGCGGGCTCACCGGCGTGCTGCTGGCCAGCCCGCCCATCGACTTCCACGTCAGCGACAGCTACTTCGTCGTCGCACACTTCCACTACGTGGTGTTCGGGACGGTGGTGTTCGCGGCGTTCGGCGGCACCTACTTCTGGTTCCCGAAGGTGACCGGCCGGATGATGAACGACCGCCTCGGCAAGGTCCACTTCTGGACGGTCTTCCTCGGCTTCCACGCCACGTTCCTGGTGCAGCACTGGCTGGGCCTGCGCGGCATGCCCCGGCGCTACGCCGACTACGGCCCGCGGGACGGCTTCACCACCCTGAACACGTTCTCGACCGCCGGCTCGTTCCTGCTGGCGCTGTCCACGCTGCCGTTCCTGTACAACCTGTGGCACTCGTACCGGCGCGGGCCACTCGCCACCGTCGACGACCCCTGGGGCTTCGGCAACTCGCTGGAATGGGCGACCTCGTGCCCACCGCCCCGGCACAACTTCCACTCCCTGCCGCGGATCCGCTCCGAGCGCCCCGCGTTCGACGTTCACTATCCACAACTCGCCGGGGCGGGCGATCTCCACACGAGCCCCGAGTTCACCCCGGCGCGCGCGGGTGAGCGCGAAGCCGAGACGCCCTGACGCGGCGAGGGCGGCGAGGACGACAAGGACGGCGCCGTGCCACGAGCCGACGATGACCATGGCCCGACAGTAGGTCGGTCAGGCCGGCCTGTCGAACGCACGTTCGCCAGCTGTGGACAACCCGCTCAGCCGGGCAGACTGTCCGCGACCGGCACCGTCGCCGTGGTCGGCACGAGCAGCCGCAGCGCCGAGGGACGAACCTCGACGGTCGCGGGCAGCGTCGCCAGCGGATCGCCGTCGGCGTAGACGGCGAACGGCCGGTCGGCCTCCACGCGCACGCGGCGGCCGCGCAGCACCCGCACATGCCGGGTGTGCACATGCCGCCCGGAGAACACCCGCGGGAACAGCGCCAGGAAGGTCAGCCGGGAGGTGTGTGAGATCAGCACCACCTCGACGAGCCCGTCCGTGAGGTCGGCGTCCGGCGCGAAGCGCATCCCGCCGCCGTAGCACGGCGCGTTCGCCGCGCCGACCGTCCAACCGCGCAGCTCACGCGGCGCCTCGTCGTCCACCGTGACGGTGAACCGCGCCGGTCGCCACGCCGCCAGCGCCCGCAGCGCCGCGTAGGTGTAGACATGCCGACCCCGCAGCAGCCGCGCCCGGTCGGCGATCACCTGCACGTCGGAGTCGTACCCGACGCTCGCGATGCCCAGGAAGGGCCGCCCGTCGACCTCGGGCAGGTCGATCCGCACCTCCCGGGCGCGCGCGAGCTCGGCGGCGACGCGGCGCGGGTCGTCGGGCAGGCCGAGCCCACGCACGAAGTCGTTGCCCCGTCCGCCGGGCAGGACGGCGAGCACCCCGCCCGCCGCGGCCACCGCCCCGGCGACCGCGCCGGCCAGGCCGTCCCCGCCGAGCGCGACCACCACCCGTCCCTGCGCGCTGGCCGCGGCGGCGAGCTCGCCGGCGTGGTCGAGGCTCCGGGTCGGCGCCACCCGCACGTCCGCCGCCCAGTGGGACAGCTGCGCGCACACACCGCCGAGCAGCCGCAGCGCCCGCCCGCGGCCCGCACTCGGGTTGACGACCACCGTGAGCCGCCCCCGGTCGACCGCCCGGGCGGGTACAGCCCCGCCCCGCGGGAGCTCCTGGACACCCTGGACAGGCCCCGGCGACGGCCCGGCGGTCGTGCTGGCCGCCGAGCCGCTCGGCACCGACCCGGCGGCGACGGACGGACGCTGTGTCATGCTGGCCTCGTACCTCTCCCCGACCCCGCTGGATCGGATCAGGGTACGGCCACGGGGGGCCGCGTCACCGCAGTGCGGCGGGCCCGCCAGTCAGATGCGCGCTGGCCGCGCCGAAGAACACCCGGTCGCCGAGCTCCGGGGTGTCCCGCAGGTCGCGCAGCTCGAGGTGCTCCATCAGCAGCAGCGCCGCGTCGGCCGGCCACAGGACCAGCCACAGCCAGACCCCGCGTGCCTCCCCGACGAACGCCGCCCGGTCGGGCGGCACGGCCAGCGGCCACATCGCGGTCGGATGCCCGGCGGCCTCGACCTTCGCCTCCGCGGCGCCCGGCAGCGCCGCCGGATCGGGACCCGCGATGCCGGCGAGCCGCGCGGCCAGGCCGATCCCCGGCGACTCGGCGACCAGCACCACCTCCGCCGGCCCGCCGAGCGGCGAGGGACCCGCGATCGCCAGCGCGGTCGCCCGCGGCCCGGTGCGGTCGTCGCCGGCCCAGCCGACCCCGCTGACGTACCAGTGCACCGGCATCGGCTCCGGCAGCCACACGGGTACCGTCGCGCTCGTGGCCAGTGCGTGCAGTGCCTGCTCGCGGGAGGACGCCGCCGCGCGGTAGGGATTCACCTCCCCGTGGTCGTCGCAGCGGTACTGGTTGCTCCACAGATCCGGTGGGCGGAGCGGGCCGAGACAGCGAGGACAGGCCGCGGCAGTGGTCACCGAGCGCCTCCGTGTGAGTCAGGTCGACGCGACCGCCGGACTTCGACGGTTCCGTGACGACTGTTCCCACCGCCTATCACGAGCAACCGTCCCACCAGCACAGATGTGCCGAACAGCCGGGTACGACGCGGCCGTCGTCACCGTGCGCATTCGGCGAAGGCGCCACTGAGGATGTCGAGCCCGGCCAGCAGCAGCTCGTCCGGCATGACCAGCGGGGGCAGCAGACGAAGGACGTTGTTCCAGGTCCCCGCGGTCAGCACGATCAGGCCGCGACGATGGCAGGCCGCCGCGACCGCCGAGGTCAGCGCCGGGTCCGGGGTGTCGTCACCGCCGCCGCGAACCAGCTCCACGGCGAGCATCGCGCCGCGGCCGCGCACATCCCCGACGGCGTCATGGCGCGCGGCGAGCGCGCGCAGCCGCGGCAGCGCGAGCTCGCCGATACGCCGGGCCCGTCCCGCGAGGTCCGCCGACTCGACCAGCTCGATCGCCGCCAGCGCCGCCGCGCAGGCCACCGGGTTTCCGCCATAGGTACCGCCCAGCCCGCCGACCTGCGGAGCATCCATGATCTCCGCCCGTCCAGTGACGGCCGACAGCGGCATCCCGCCGGCGATGCCCTTCGCGGTGGCGATCAGGTCCGGGACGATCCCCTCGTGCTCGCAGGCGAACATCGCGCCGGTGCGGGCGAACCCCGTCTGCACCTCGTCGGCGACGAACAGGATGCCCTCGGCCGCGCAGAACTCCGCGAGCCGGGGCAGGAACCCGTGGCCCGGCACGATGAACCCACCCTCGCCCTGGATCGGCTCGATGACCAGCGCGGCCACCGCCCCCGCGCCGATCTCGTCCCGGATGATCTCGATCACCCGGGTCGCCGCCTGCTCGCCGGCGTGCTCCGGCCCGGTCGGCCAGCGGTACGGGTAGGCGAGCGGCATCCGGTGGATCTCCGGCGCGAACGGGCCGAAGCCGGCCTTGTACGGCATCGCCTTCGCCGTCATCGCCAGGGTCAGGTTGGTCCGCCCGTGGTAGGCGTGCTCGAAGACGACGACGGCGTCGCGCCCGGTCGCCGACCGGGCGATCTTGACGGCGTTCTCGACGGCCTCGGCACCGGAGTTGAACAGCGCCGAACGCTTCTCGTGGTCGCCGGGCGTGAGCCGGTTCAGCGCCTCGCAGACCGCCACATACCCCTCGTACGGCGTGACCATGAAGCAGGTGTGGGTGAACCGGCCGACCTGCTCGCGCACGGCCGCGACCACCTCGTCCGCGGCGTTGCCGACGCCGGTGACGGCGATGCCGGAACCGAAGTCGATCAGCGCGTTGCCGTCGACGTCGACGAGGATCCCGCCGCCGGCGGCGTACGCGTAGACCGGCATCGTCGCGCCCACCCCGCGGGCGACCGCGGCCGATCGCCGGGCGGCCAGTGCCCGCGAGCGCGGCCCGGGGATCTCGGTGACGAGCCGGAGCGCCTGCGGCAGCCCCGGGCCGCCCCGCTCCGGCATGCTCGGGGAGCTCATTCGCCACCTCTTCCTGGGCTCCGGGGCCGGTCCGCGCAGGCGTGCGCGGGCGGCCGACGCCCGCCGCCGCGCGGCCACCCCGTCACGATCCGTCAGTCCCGGTGCCGCGTCCAGCGAGCGCCACCGCCGGACCCACCGCCGCCGCGCGCACGAGGGTGGCGACCACACCGCGACGACAGGCACGGCAACGGCGCGTCACGGTGATGGCCGCCGGGAAGCGCCTAGGATGACCGTTGATGGCGACGAGTGGGATGACGGCGACGATGCCGACACCAGCGGTGAGGCCGACACCAGCGGTGAGGCCGACACCAGCGGTGAGGCCGGCACCAGCCGTCCGCGGTGGCCTCGATGGCTGACGTCACCCCGTTCTGGCTGGCCGGCGAGCGGGCGCGGGGCTCCTCGACCTTCGAGGTCCGCCATCCGTATGACGGGGCCGTGGTCGCGACCGTCGCCGAGCCCGAGGCGGACCAGGTCGAGCGGGCGGTGGCGGCGGCGGTCGAGGTGGCGCCCCGGCTGTCCGGGCTGCCGGCGCATGTGCGGGCCTCGGCGCTCGCCCACGTGTCGAAGGAGATCGCCCGGCGCGGGGACGAGCTCGCGCGGCTCATCACCGCCGAGAGCGGCAAGCCGCTGACCTGGGCCCGGGCCGAGGTCGCCCGAGCCAGTTCGACGTTTCGCTGGGGTGCCGAGGAGGCCCGGCGCTTCGCCGGCGAGCTGACCCGGCTGGACACCGACCCCACCGGGGATGGCCGGCTGGCGCTGACCCGCCGCTTCCCCCGCGGGCCGGTGCTCGGCATCACCCCGTTCAACTTCCCGCTGAACCTGGTCGCCCACAAGGTCGCGCCCGCGCTCGCGATCGGCGCGCCGATCATCGTCAAGCCGGCGCCGCGCACGCCGCTGTCCGCGCTGTTCCTCGGTGACCTGCTCGCCGGCACCGACCTGCCCGAGGGTTCCTGGTCGGTGCTGACCGTCCCGAACGACCGGGTCGGCGGGCTGGTCGCCGACCCGCGGCTGCCGGTGGTGTCGTTCACCGGATCGGGTCCGGTCGGCTGGTCGATCCGCGACGCGGTGCCGCGCAAGCACGTCGTGCTCGAACTCGGCGGCAACGGCGCGGTGCTCGTCGCGCCCGACTTCCACGCTCCGGGCGACCTCGCGCGCGCCGCCGGGCGGATCGCGCTGTTCGCCAACTACCAGGCCGGTCAGTCCTGCATCGCCGTGCAGCGCGTCTACGCCGACCACGGCCTGTACGGCGAGCTGCTCGGCGAGATCGTCACGGCGGTGCGGGCGCTGCGCGACGGCGACCCGACCGACCCCGCCACCGACGTCGGCCCGCTCGTCGACGTCGCCGCGGCCGAGCGGGTCGAGCAGTGGATCGGCGAGGCGGTCGCGGCCGGGGCGACGCTGGTCTGCGGCGGCACTCGCACGGGCGCGAGCCTCGCGCCGACCGTGCTCACGGGCGTGCCCGACGCCGCGCGGGTGGTGCGCGAGGAGGTGTTCGGCCCGGTCATCGTCGTCGAGTCCGTCGACGGGCTCGACGAGGGGCTCGCCCGGATCAACGACTCCGCGTTCGGCCTGCAGGCCGGCGTGTTCACTCATGACCTGGGCACGGCCTTCCGGGCGCACCGGGAGCTCGTCGTCGGCGGTGTGGTCGTCGGGGACGTCCCGTCCTACCGGGCGGACCAGATGCCCTACGGCGGCACGAAGGGCTCCGGCATCGGGCGGGAGGGCGTGCGCTCGGCGATGACCGACCTGTCCGAGGAGCGCGTCCTCGTCCTCACCGGCCTCGACCTGTAGCCGACCCGGCTGGGGGACGGTCGGGGCGGTATCGCACACGGATCGATGCGCCGCGGCGGGCCGTGCTGCCAGCATGGGTGGGTGAGGATCGACCTGCACACCCATTCCACCGCGTCGGACGGCCTGGTCGAGCCGGCGGACCTGGTCCGGCTCGCCGCGGACTCGGGACTCGACGTCATCGCGCTGACCGACCACGACACGACGGCGGGCCTCGGCCGCGCCGCCGCCGCGCTGCCGGCGGGACTGACCCTGGTACCGGGCGCGGAGATCTCCTGTTTCGTGGACACGGGCGGCCGCTCGGTGTCGCTGCACGTGCTCGCCTACCTCTTCGACCAGGCGGAGCCGGCGTTCGCGGCTGTGCGGGCCGCGGTGCGCGACCACCGGGCGGTGCGCGCCCGCCAGATGGTCGACCTGCTCGCCGCCGACGGGCACCCGGTGACCTGGGAGCGGGTCAGTGCGCTCGCCGCCGGCACGGTGGGGCGCCCGCACGTCGCCGCGGCGCTGGTCGAGGCCGGGCTGGTGCCGTCGGTGTCGGCCGCGTTCAGCCGGGAGTGGATCGGCGCCGGCGGCCCGTACTGGGTCGGCAAGACGCAGCCGGACGTCTGGGAGACGTTGCGGCTGATCCGCGGCGCGGGCGGGGTCAGCGTCTTCGCGCACCCGTTCGCGAGCCGCCGCGGCGTCACCGTCGGTCCGGACGTGATCGAGCGGATGGCCCGGGCGGGACTTGCCGGCCTGGAGATCGATCATCCCGACCATGACGCGGACGAGCGGCGCCGGCTGCGCCGGCTCGCCGCCGACCTCGATCTGATCCCCACCGGGTCCAGCGACTACCACGGCAGCAGCAAGCCGCAGCCGCTCGCCGCGGAGACGACCAGCCCGGACGCCTACGAACGCCTCGTCACCGCCGCCACCGGCGCCGTCCCCATCACCGTCTGACATCGGCGCCGAGGGCGGCCGTCCCCCACCTCGCGGACGCATCCCCACTGGGACCGGCTGTCCGCGGACGCGTTGGTCCGCAGACGCCTCTGAGATCAGACGCCCTGATGCTCAGACTCCCGGCTGCTCAGACTCCCGGCTGCTCAGGCACTCCCGCCCGGAGGCCCGGGCGCGCTGACCGCAGCCCTGGTCGACGGAGTCGCCGGGAAGCGGTCCGCTGAGGCGCCCGAGCAGCTCGGCGAGCTGTTCCTGCTCGGTCCGGCTGAAGTGGGACAGCACGTGCCTGCCGACCCCCTTCAGATGCGTGCCGGACGCGGCACGCAGCCGCTCGAAGCCGGCCTGGGTGAGCGTGGCGAGCGTGCCGCGAGCGTCGGCCGGGCTCGGCCGGCGGGCGACCAGCCCCTCGCGCTCCATCCGGTCGACGAGGCGGGTCAGCCCGCTGCGCGAGAGCAGCACTGCCTCGGCGAGTTCACTCATCCGCAGTTCCCGGTCGGGCGCCTCGGACAACTGGACGAGGACGTCGTAGGAGGCCAGCGGCAGGCGGTGCGCCGCGTCGAGCTCGGCTTCGAGCACCCGGGTGACCCGGGCGTGGGCCTGTAGCAGGGACCGCCAGGCGCGCATCCCGCGTTCGTCCACCCAGTCCGCGTCGGTCTCCGAACTGGCGCCGACCATCTGTTCGACCACCCGCTCGACCATGATCGCGCCCTCCCGGTGCCGCCTCAGTCAGCCTATGCCGCCCCCCGGTCCGGTTCGGCGCCCTGACTCGGCCGCCGGACGCCGCCCCCACGTCCCCCAACAATCCAGGTCAGGTCAGTCAGCCGGCCGATTTCGTCAGCTATGCGACAGGCACGACGGACCGCTGTCATTTTGCGGTGGGATCAGCCGATACCTCATGGTCCGGGCGTCTGCGACGGGGATGCGGAGTCGGGCCGCGCACACCCGGGCGACGACCAAACGCTGATGGGCGCGCCGCGGGCTATCGTGGACCTACAGGCGGCCCCGGGGCCGCATCTGATGCCAATCAGTGACTGAGGTTTCCCTTGTCCCCATCCCGGCCTTCCTCCGACGCGATCCAGTCGGCTCTGGCGACGGTGCACGATCCCGAGATCGGCCGCCCCATCACGGAGCTGGACATGGTCTCGTCGGTCCACGTCCTCGACGACGGTTCCGTCGACGTCACGGTGCTGCTCACCGTGTCCGGCTGCCCGATGCGCGAGGAGATCATCAACCGCGTCAGCAACGCCGTCAGCGCCGTGGCGGGGGTGCGCGCCGTCCGGGTCGACCTGCAGGTCATGACGGACGAGCAGCGCACGGCCCTGCACACGAAGCTGCGCGGCGGCGTCGCGCCCAAGATGATCCCGTTCGCCCAACCGGGGTCGATGACCAGGGTGTATGGCGTCGCCAGCGGCAAGGGCGGCGTCGGCAAGTCCTCGATCACGGTCAACCTGGCGGCCGCGATGGCCCGCTCGGGGCTGTCCGTGGGTGTGCTCGACGCGGACATCTACGGCCACTCCGTTCCCCGGATGCTCGGCATCGACCGGCCACCGACGCAGGTCGAAAAGATGATCATGCCGCCCCAGGCCCACGGGGTCCGGGTCATCTCCACCGGCATGTTCACCCGTGGCAACCAGCCCGTCACCTGGCGGGGCCCGATGCTGCACCGCGCCCTGGAGCAGTTCCTCTCCGACGTCTTCTGGGGCGACCTCGACGTCCTGCTGCTGGACCTGCCGCCCGGGACCGGGGACATCGCCATCTCGCTGGCGCAGCTCGTCCCGTCCTCGGAGCTGCTGGTCGTCACGACGCCGCAGCTCGCCGCGACGGAGGTCGCCGAGCGGGCCGGGACGATCGCGGTGCAGACCCGGCAGAACGTCGTCGGCGTCGTCGAGAACATGGCCTGGCTGCCCTGTCCGCACTGCGGCGAGCGGGTGGACGTGTTCGGTTCCGGCGGCGGCGCGGCGGTGGCCGAGCGCCTCACCCGGGTCCTCGGGCACGACGTGCCGCTGCTCGCCCAGGTTCCGGTGGACGTCCGGCTGCGCGAGGGCGGCGACAACGGTGTTCCGCTCGTCGTGAGCGAGCCCGACAGCGAGGCCAGCAAGGCGCTGCGCGCCGTCGCCGACCGGCTGACCTACCGCTCCCGTGGCCTCGCCGGCCGCAGTCTCAACCTCACCCCCGCAGGCCGCTGACCCCGCCCTGACGCCGTATCGCCCCGCACCCTTCCAGAGGACGGTTCAGGACGGACCGCCGCTGGAAGGGTGACACCGGCAGCCGCGGCGCAGAGCCGTTCGTCGTCAGCACACAGGCAGGCGTGACGATCTACGCGACAGATCACAACGGCCGTGGCCTGGCGGACGCCTGACCGCGAGGACGCCGCTGGGAAGGCTCAGGTGGCGTCGGCGTCGAACGGGGCGGCGCCCGCGTCCGACTGCGGGCCGGCGGGCTGGGCGGGCAGGGCCCGGGGAGCGGCGACAGCCTTCGGCGGGCTGGATTTCGACAGCAGGGCCGGCGGCGTGGCCGGCGCGGGCGCTTCCGCGGCGGGACGTCCGGCGGCCGTGTCCCGCGGCAGCGAGGACTTCGTCAGCGACGGCGGGGCCGGCGTGTCCTCACCGAGCAGCAGCGCGTCCAGCGAGCTGCGCTTGGTCAGGTACGGCGGCAGCGGCTCGTCCTCGAACAGGTGCTTGCGGACGAAGGTCTTGGGGTGCAGGTCCCGGATGTCGAGATCGGCGAACTCCGGCCCGAGCTCCGAACGCAGGTCGTTGCGCATCCCGTTCGCCGTCTGGCGGAGCTGGCGGAGCATACGGCCAGCATCCCGGGCGGCCTTGGGCAGCCGGTCGGGGCCGAAGACGAACAGCCCGATCAGCAGCAGGACAGCGACTTCACCCCATCCAACACCGTTGAACACCGGCTGAGCGTACCTCTCCCGCTGTTGCCACGAAGGACGCTCTGGCAACGAACAGGTGTCGAACGCTCAGCCCTGTTGTTCCTGAAGCGTCATCTGGGTGGTTTGCGTGACGCCGCCGCGCACGTAGGTGACCTTCACCCGATCACCCACCCGGTGCAGGCGGGCCGCGACGTTGAGATCGTTCGTCCCGCGGATCGTGCTCGTGCCGAGCCCGGTGATCACATCACCGACGCGCAGTCCCGCGCGCGCCGCCGCGCCGTCCGGCATGAGGGCGACGATGCGCGCGCCGGGCACGGTCCGCTCCGCGGCTGCCTCGCCGTCGGTGACCGTGGCAGCGGAGGCGCCGACCGTCGGGTGCGTCGCGCGCCCCGTCGAGATGATCTCCTGGGCCACCGAGCGGGCGAAGTCGATCGGGATGGCGAAACCCACGCCGATGTTGCCGCTCTGCGTCTGCTCCTCGTGACCGGGCACCGCGGCGATCGCCGCGTTGATCCCGACGACCTGCCCGAGCGAGTCGAGCAGCGGCCCGCCGGAGTTGCCCGGGTTGATCGCCGCGTCGACCTGGATCGCGCCGATGAGCACCGCGGGCGCGGCACCGTTCTCCCCCGGCACGGTCGGGTTGCGGTCCAGTGCGCTGACCACTCCGGTCGTCACCGTGCCGGACAGGCCGAGCGGCGCCCCGATCGCGACCACCGGCGTTCCCACCACCAGCGAGCCGGAGCGGCCCAGCTTCGCGGCCGGGAGGGGGGACGTGGTGGGGATGCGCAGCACGGCGATGTCGGTCTGCGGGTCCCGGCCGACCACCTGGGCCTGGATCTGACCGAACTCCTGATAGCGCCGTACCGAGATCGGGCTGCCGGCCGCGACCGCGGGCGCGATGACGTGGTTGTTCGTGAGGATGTAGCCGTCCGAGCTGAGGATGATGCCGGACCCGGTTCCGCCGCTGCCGTCGTCGCCGCCCCCGCCGACGTCGATCGTCACCACGGTCGGCAGCGCCGCCGCCGCGACCGCGGCCACGGTCTCGCGCTGGGTCACCGGGGCCGGGTTGCCGATGTCCAGCGTCTTCGCCGGATGAGTCGACGTGTCCCCGGTCGTGACCGCCACGGCGAGGCCGCCGATGCCACCGCCGAACAGTCCCGCCGCGAGCACGCAGGCGACCAGTGCCCGGCGCCCGAGCATGATCGGTCGACCGGCCAGCTCCCCGATCCCGCGCGACGGCGGCCGCCCGTCCGGGCCACGCTCCCCCGCGCCGTCAGCCGGCCGGACCAGCGACGGCGCCGCGTGCCGGTCGGCGCCGCCGGCGCCGGGTCGCTGCGACGGCTGGCCACGCAGCATGGTGAGCGTCACGCCACCGCTGCCGGCCTCCGCCACCGGTTCGAGCAGGGATGCGGCGGCGGGCCGCTCCACCCGGCTCGCCGTCGCGGACGCTCCAGCGGCGCCCGGCCCGAACGCGGTGGGTCCCACCCGCTCGGCACTGGCCCGCAGGCTCCAGGCCCGACCGTTCCGGCCGGCCCTGTCCCGCCCGTCGGCACCGACGGGTTGGCCACCGGCGCCGGCCCCTGCCGCCCGGCCGGAGTGCCGTGCGTGCCGGGCGCCCTGCGCCGGGCGGTGCCCGCCCTCTCCCGGCGGCGGTACGGGTGGCCGGCGGACCGGCCGGCGTGCTCCCGGCAGGTCCACGTCGCGGTCCACCGGCTGCGGCGCCCGCGAGGAGCTGCCGCCCGGCGAGGACCCGGGAACCGGCGAGCGCGGCTCCGCCGAAGCGGTCGTGGACGCTCCCGACGAGGCCCGGGCCGCCGACGTCCGGGTGGGCTCGGGCGGCGCGGAGGTCGGGGGCGGGGAGTCGGACCGGGCGTCCGTCGGCGAGCTGGAGGTGGCGCCGGGCTCGGCCGCCGGTCCGGGCTCGGCCGCCGGCTTGGGCTCGGCTGCCGGTCCGGACCCGGCCACGCGTCGGGGCGCGGCCACGGGTCTGGGCGCGGCCTGCGGTCCCGACGGGCCAGGCGAGGCGGCGGATGACGCCGGCTGGACCGACGACGGGCCCGGCTGGACCGACGGGGCCGGCTTGGTGGACGGGGCCGGCTTGGTGGACGGAGCCGACAGCGGCGAGGACGCCGACTGGGACGAGGACGCTGGCTGGCGCGACGACGCCGGCGTGGACGCGGGGAACTCGCGCGGCGGGTGGGCGGGGACCGCTGCGGAGACGGACGGAATGGTCTCCTCGTCCGCCGATCGCACGGCGCCGGCCGCGCGCCCGGTGTCCTCGCGGCGGGATCTTCCCTGGGGCGGCGTGACCGCGCGCTCCGCGGCGTCCGCGCTGCCGGCCGGGCCCGACCCGCCGGATTTCGCGGCCCTGCTCCGGCCTGGGTCGTCCCCGGCGTCGTCCTGATCGTCCGGTATCCGCCGATCCGACGGCCGATCCGACGAGCCGTGGCCGGCGGGTTCGGCCGGGGCGGCGGGTTCCCGGGCGATGGGCTCCCTTCTGACGGGCGGGTCACCGGCGTCGTCGGATTGTTCGGGCGCGGCGAGGACCGGGGAGGACCGTTCGAGGCGCCGGGGCCTCACCGGCGCCACGAACCGGTTCATGATCGCCGCCTCGCTGTCGTTGCCGTCCACACGACCCTCCCGGCCCGGCACGTCACGCGACACGGCGGAACACCGGCAACCGGTTCCATCCTGGGAGGGCCCGCGCGACGAACTCCAAGCGGGTAACACGGTAAAGCCTTAGTTCACGCCAGAGGAGACCTCTCCTGCGGAACGGCCGGAAAAAGACTTCTCGGGTATCGGTGAACTGTGCCCGGCGGGCCGCGGCGGGCCGGAGAATCCTGCTCGCCAGCGCCGATCCGGCGGATCGCGCCGGTGTGCGTGCCCGGATCAGCGCGGACGTCCCCGAACGGAGGCACCCTGGTCATCATGATCGGTCAACCGGTGTTTCTCCGGCGTTCCAGCGAGGTGAACCGGTAAATGGGCATCCACCGCGGCCTCAACGGCGCAGGGAAACCTTCATCGGCATCAACACCGGAAGCAGCCGGAGGGACCCGCCCGTCGACGTGCCGGGCGCGACCACCGAGGTCACGGTCGGCACCGCGACGGATCCACCGGGCCGCGCGCCGCCGCTGCCGTCCGCGACGGCGGCGCCGGTCATCGCGAGCACGATGAGAGCGGCGGAGCCGAGCAGGGTGCGGCGCAGGGTCGTCCGAGGGCGGCCGGCTCGCCGCGGCGCCGGCCGGCGCGCACGCCCCCGGGAACCGCCCGCCGGCGGGCCGCCGCCGGGCCGGCCGGACGCGGGCCGCCGGGCCGGTGACCCCGCCGCGGGCCGCCGCGGCGGGCCACCGGGCCCGAAGGGCGCACGTCTGGCATGCCCACGCGAGACGGTCGGCTCAGCGGGCGCGCCCGCCTCGCCGGACGCCCCTGGTTCGCCCCACGCGGTCCGCTCGCCGCGCGCCACCCGTTCGCGCCGCGCCACGCGCTGCCCGCCCGCGCCTTCCCGCAGCACCGGCTGGCCGGCGGGGCCCGTCGGGGCGGGCAGGGAACGGCCGTGGTCCGCCTGGCGGCGGTTGGCCGGCGTGGCGGGGATGGACGGCGTGGGCGGGACGGCGATGCCCAGCAGTCGGGCCGTCACGGCGTCCGGCAGCACCGGGTCCCGCAGGCCCGTCAGCCGCGCCTTGACCGCGCGGAGGTTGGCGACTTCCCGCTGACACGGCATGCAGACCGCCAGGTGGGCGAGCGCCCGGTCCCGTGCGTCATGATCGAGCTGGTGGTCGATGAGGGGCGAGATCCGCTTGCCGAGATGCTCGGTCACGCGGGTCGCTCCGCCGGAGCACCGCCCTTGCCGCCAGCGGGCACGGCACCACGCCGTCGCCCGATCCTGCCTCGCCCATCATCACGATCGCGCCGATAGCCGGGCGCGGCGGCGGTCTGGTCGGAGTCCACCCCGGCCCGCTGCGCGGCCGCGGCGGCCGGGGGCGCGAGGGCGCCGTCGACGCCATCACCCTCCGCGGCCATCAGCATGCCGTCGGCGGTACGCGGCGCCCGATCGGCGAGCGCCGCACGCAGCATCGCCCGACCTCGCGAGATACGGCTGCGGACCGTGCCGAGCTTGACGCCCAGGGTCTGGGCGATCTCCTCGTAGGACAGCTGCTCGATGTCGCACAGGACCACCGCGGCCCGGAAGTCGGGCGGCAGCGCGGCGAGCGCCGCCTCCACGTCCGCGTCGAGATGCGCCTCGGCGTAGACGGCCTCGGGACTGGCCTCCCGGCCGGCGAGCCGCTCGGTGTCCTCCGGCAGAGCGTCGAAACGGATCTTCTGCTGGCGACGCATCCGATCGAGGAAGAGGTTCGTCGTGATCCGGTGCAGCCATCCCTCGAAGGTGCCGGGGGTGTAGTCGGCCAGGGAACGGAACACGCGGACGAAGACGTCCTGGGTCAGGTCCTCCGCGTCATGGGCGTTGCCGGTGAGGCGGTAGGCCAGGCGGTACACCCGGTTCCCGTGCTCCCGGACCACATCCTCCCAGGACGGGGGCACCCAACCGGAAGCGTCTGAGGTGGTGGCGGCGGCGCCGGTGGCGTCGGAACCCGCCCCGGAGTCCTGCGCAGCCACGGCCGCCTCTCGGTCGGTTCGCGTCGAACGTACCCGACGCCCCGGCCAGGGAGCGGCGAATCCCGCTGCGGACACCGATGTTTCTCCCCTCGATGGTCGACTCGATCCTCGACACGATGTACGTCGACAAGGTGAACGCGCCTCTGTCCTCTCCCGTTCCCGTAGGCTGCGGATGTCATGCCGGAGACAGACATCGGCGCGCTCGACTCGGCCGCCGCCTATGCCGAGGGCTTCCTGTTGGAAGACCCGATCCTTCGTGCTGCCCGCGCCCGCGCCGAGGAGGTCGGGATCGTCCCGGTCAGTCCGGGCGCCGGCGCGGTCCTGCGTTTCCTCGCCGCCGCGGTGGGCGCCCGCGCGGTCGTCGAGATCGGCACCGGTACCGGCGTCTCCGGTACCTGGCTGCTGCGCGGGATGCGGCCCGACGGAACCCTGACCACCATCGACGTCGAGGCCGAGCATCTTCGCCTGGCCCGGCGCACCTACGCGGACGCCGGAATGGCGCCGGGCCGCTCCCGGCTGATCACCGGCCGCGCCCTGGACGTGCTGCCCCGGCTCACCGACGGCGCCTACGATCTCGTCTTCTGCGACGCCGACCGCCGGGAGGGCAGCGAGTACCTCACGCAGGCGCTACGGCTGCTTCGGCCGGGAGGTGTCGTGGTCTTCGCGGGCGTCCTCGCCAGCGGCCAGGCCACCGATCCGGCCATTCGCAGCCCCGACGCGACCGCGGTGCGCGAGCTGGCGACCGCGGTGCGCGATGACATCCGCCTGACCCAGATGCTGCTCACCACCGGCGGTGGGCTGCTGGTCGCGGTGGTCGCGAGTTCGTCCCCCGTCGGCTAGGGGACGCGGGACCCCGCCCGGGGGCCGCGGGGGCGGGCGAACGGGCCAGCCGGCGGTGCGGGCCCATCCCGGTGGGGCTGGCGTCCGGCGCGGGTTGGGCACGGCGTGTTCCGTGACGCATCCGATCCTCGCCAGCCCGTGATTGGCCGGGGGTGCGTTCGACCGGGCGCGTAAGGTGCCCTCAAGCGTGACAAATCGATGCCTTGGGGAGTGGATGGCACCGGCGGCCCGGGAACACCGGCGCTACGACGACTTCGGCGGCCCCGTCGACGTCGACGACCGGACTCCCTCCCGCCGTGGACAGGGCCGCGACGCCGGCCCGCACGGTCCCCACGAGCCGTATCCGGACGTTCCCCGCGGCGGACCCCCCGCTCGCGCCCCACGCGGCGGCACGGGCTCAGGGGGCGCCGGCGGCGGGCGCGACTACGACGGCCGCGGCTCCTACCGCGAGCGCGACCCCTACGAGGAGTCCGACCGGTGGGACGGCCACGAGCACGACGGCGCGCCTGACCCGTACGACGGATACCGCGCCGACCGCGGGCCCGGATCCCGCGGCGGCTACGGCCCGCGCCATGCCCACGGCGCCCGGGACGACTACGCCCCACGAGACGACTACGCCCCACCAGACGACCACGACGCACGGGACGACCACGACGCACGGGACGACCATGGCGCGCTCGACGACCATGGCGCGCGGCACGGGTCGGGCGAGGGCACGGGATTCGACCCGCGCGGGCGGTACGACGCGGGCCAGGATCGCACCGACCCGCGCGGCGGGAGCGACCGGTACGATCACGCCGGCCGGGGCGGCGGCGACCGGTATGGCCGGTCTGACCGGCCCGGCGAGCGCGGCTGGCAGGCCGCGCCCGCCCGCGGCCCATCCGGGTCCGGCGCGGACGGCATCAGCGAGCACGACGACGTCCCCTACGGGGCCGACCCGTACGGGACGGGCTCCTACGACCCGACCTGGTATGGCACGAGCCGACGCGGCCCTGACCCGTACGGCACGGGCAGGACCGGCCTGTCCGTCGACGACCGGGTCGACACGCCGCCCGGGCGTGGCGTCGGGGCCGGCGAGCGCGCGCCCGCCCGCGGCGGATCCCCGCGCGGCGCCATGGCCCGCGGCGGCTCGTTCCAGGGCGCCCCGACGCGCGGCATCGACCGTGGCGGAGTACAGGACGACAGCAACGCCCCGACCGGGATGATCCCCGCGATCGGCGGCCGGGCGGCCACGGGTGCCGCCGGCTTCGGCGGCGGGCAGTACGGCGGCCGGGCGGCGTACGGGAGCGGTGGGGCGTACGTTCCGCCGTCCACCGGTGGCCCCCCGCCGCGGGCGACGCCGCCGCCCACCTCCCGGGACAGCCTGCTGCCCTACGTCGCCGCGATCGTCATCGTGGCGGTGCTGGCCGGGGCCGCCGGCTACGCGCTGAACCACCTGGTCGGACCGGCGGGCGGAGCACGCCCCGCGCCGTCCACCGAGACCTCGGCGTCGCCCGCCCCGGTCACGCCGACCGCACCGACGTCCCAGCAGGGCGGGCCCGCGACGGCGGCGCCGTCCTCGGCGGCGGGCGGCGGGCTGTCCGGGCTCACCGCCGAGGAGGTCGCGATCAGGCTCTCCGCGGCCGGGCTGCCGCTGCGCACCACCGTCGTCTACACGGCCGGCACCGACCCCGACCACCTGCTGGGCCGGGCCGGCGGGTACACCAGCCGGGTCGCGTTCAGCGATCCCCGGGTGGGCAGCAACGAGGTGGCGGGCGCACCCCGGGGCGCGATCGAGCGCGGCGGTGCCGTGGAGGTGTTCGCCAGCGCCACGGCCGCCCGGCACCGAGCCGCCAGACTGCTCACCGTCACCGCCGAGAACACGCTCGTCACCGAGCACGTCTACGTCCAGGGAGCCGTGGTGCTGCGGGTGTCCCTTGTCCTGACCGACGCGCAGGCGCAGGGCTACGAGACGGTACTGCGGCGGCTGTCCGCCTGACCCGGTCCGGTTACCGCCGGCCTTCCGGCGGGGAGGGAAGGGGCATGAACATCCGGGAGTTCTACGCCGCGGACCCTCGGCGGCAGTCGTCGGCCGAGATCCCGTTCGGTGACGGCTGGACGGACCAGCAGGACAAGCACAGCACCTATCGGCTCAGCTGGGTCGCGGACACCGAGGAGATCTACACGGTGCGCGAACCGCACCCCGGCGGCATCCTCGCCCGCTACCTCGACCAGCTGCGCGTCGACCAGGCGGACGTCGCGCAGCTGCGGGTCGAGGTCCTCGCGGTCGCGGACCGGGCCGCGGTCGAGGACGCGCTGGCCGGCTGGCCCGCGGTCATGCCCGAGCACAACAGCCTGCGCTGGGCCCGCACGCGGCTCGCCGCCAGCTCGGCGCGTCACCGCGCGCCCTGACCGGGCGGGCGGGTGACGGGGGTGCTGCCGGGGCGGACGGCGGACGTCAGCCGGCCGAGGTGACGCCGGATGCCGCGGTGGGAACGTCCACGGGCGCGCAGAGCCAGCTCAGCAGGGTCCGCACCCCCCAGCCGGTGCCGCCGCGGCTGATCTCACCGTCGTCGGAGTCGGCGCGCGCGGTGCCGGCGATGTCGAGATGGGCCCACGGCAGCCCGCCGGCGAACTCGCGCAGGAACAGCGCCGCCGTGATCGAGCCCCCGCCGACCTCCATCGCCCGGCCGATGTTCGCCAGGTCCGCCACCGGGGACTCGAGCGCGGCCCGGTAGTCCTCCGTCAGCGGCAGGCGCCACACCTGCTCGCCGGCGCTGCCCGCCGCGGTGGACAGCGCCCCGGCCAGGGCGTCGTCCGAGCTGAACAGGCCGGCGGTGCGCCGGCCGAGCGCGACGGAGATCGCGCCGGTGAGCGTCGCGAGGTCGACGATGACGTCCGCGCCCAGCTCGCCGGCGGCATAGGCGAGCCCGTCGGCCAGGACCAGGCGACCCTCGGCGTCGGTGTTGAGCACCTCGACGGTCGTCCCGCCCCAGCAGGTGATCACGTCACCCGGACGCATCGCCGAGCCGCCGATCATGTTCTCCGCGAGGCACAGCAGGCCGGTCACCCGGCCCGGCACCCGCAGCGCGGGCAGCGCGGTCATCGCGCCGAGCACCGCGGCCGCGCCCGCCATGTCGGTCTTCATCCCGACCATGGACCCGGCCGGCTTGAGCGACAGCCCGCCGGAGTCGAACGTGATGCCCTTCCCGACGAGGACCCGGTGCCCGTCCGCGAAGCGCCCATCGCCCGGCGGCGTCGCGGCAGAACCGGACGACCCGGACGGCGGGGCCGGAGTCGGCCCGGCGTACTCGAGGCGGACCAGCCGCGGCGGTCGCGGCGAGCCGCGGCCGACCGCCCCGAGCCCACCGAATCCCTGCTCGGCCAGCTCGGCCGGCGTCAGCACGGTCGCAGCGAGGCCGGCGGCGGTCGCGATGCGCACCGCCTGGTCGGCGAGCCATTGCGGCGACTTCACCAGACTCGGCGTGTTCACCAGATCCCGGGCGAGGCAGACCGCGACGCCCACCGCGCGCGCCGCCCGCACCGCATCCCGGGCCCGCGGATCCCGGGCGAGTTCGGTGAGGACGACGACCTCGCGCAGCTGCACGGCGCCGGCCACGCCCTCATCCGCCGCGGCGGTCGCGGCCTCATCCGCCGCGGCGGATGAGGCCCCGCCAGCCGAGGCGGCGGCCTCGACCGAGCCGGTGGACGCCGGGCCCGCCCTCTCCGCGGCAGGGTCGACGGCGGCCGGGTCGCCGTCGCCGGGCGGAGCGGGCCGACCGGGATGGCCGGTGCGGTCGAGCAGGCTGGCGACCCGGTAGGACCCGAGGGCGACACCCTCCCCGAACGCGCGCAGCGTCTCGGGAGACGACGGACCGGCGATCAGCGCGAGGCGCGCACCCGAGGCCGCCCGGCGCGCCAGCGCCGCACCCGCGGCCCGCCAGTCCGCCGGCGTCCCCGCGCCGACACCGAGCACGAGCAGCCGGCTGACCGGACCGTCCCCGCCGGCCAACGGCACCGTCAGGACCGATCCGGCGTCGCCGCGCGGCGACTCGGTCTCGAGCAGGCGCTCCAGCCGCACCCCGAGCCCGCCGGCGATCCGACCGGCGGCCTCGTCGAACACCGGGCCGTCCGCGCCCGCCGACAGGGGCACGGCGACGACGGAGGCGCCCGCGTCCGCCAGGTCCCCGGACCGCAGGATGATGTCGGGCGGCGGCGCGATCAGCTCATCGAGGGGCGCGCTCGGCGCGGATCCGTCCACGGACATGCGGCTCTCCTCGTCGCGGTCGTCCCGTGCGCGAGCGCGCCCGGACGACCGGCTACCCCATCGACCCAGGTCCTGACGTGTCTCGACAGGCCGGTGTACCACGGCAGGTTCGACGGCTGGGCCGCGCCGCCATGGACGCGGATCCCCGCACCGTTGGTGTGCGTCGACAGCGGGACCTGACAGCGGGACCTAGCTGACCACGGTCTTGAGAGCGTCCCCCAGCGCACTCGCTTCGTCAGCGGTGAGTTCCACAACGAGCCGACCGCCCCCCTCCAGCGGGACACGCATCACGATGCCGCGCCCCTCCTTGGTCACCTCGAGCGGACCGTCACCCGTCCGCGGCTTCATGGCCGCCATCGGTGCACCTCTTCCTGCCGTCGGACCTGCGTCTGGCGACGATTATCCCGTAGACCGGGCCGCAAACCGAAACACGTGTCCCCGCGGCATCACAACGGTCGGCGGCGACCCCGCAATGCCGTGGGCATCCGGTGTCGCTGGGCGCGACCACAGTCGATGCCACGTGGCCCAACCCGACCGCCGATCAACGCCGGCGGGGTGAACGGCGGGCCAGGGTCGATCACCTATCCGGTTTGTCCAGTCGGACGGCGGGCGGCTCCGCCGGCCGCTCCTCGGTGCCGATCCGAGCGAAGCTGGCCAGTCGGACGAGCTCGTCGTCGCGCCGGGCCAGCTCATCGTCCCGCCAGGCCAGCTCCTCGGCCAGCCGCAGCAGGACGGCGTCGACCTCGGACATCCGATAACCGCGCAGCGCCATCGCGAACCTGGTCCGGGTGACGTCCCCCGCCGCGACGGCGCCGTCGGGCAGGCCGACGGAGGCGCTGTCGGGCGGCGCGGGAGCAAGCCGGTCGAACCGGCCCACGGCCAGGGCGGCCACGGCGAACACGACGGCGGCAACGATCACGATCTCGACGGCGAGCACCACACGTCGATCGTGCCATGGCCCGGCCGCGAGGGTCAGCCCGTCCGATCTGGCAGGCTGTATCGGTGGCCGCGCACCCCACCGAGACCCCGTCGAACCTTCCCGCCGGCACGCCCGGTGGCGCCCCCGACGATCCCGGCATTCCCGGCGTTCCCGGCACCCCCGGCACTCCCGGTGCCGCCGGCGCCTCTGACGGGCGGCCCGGGACGGAGCGGACCGGCCGCGCGCAGGGGCCGCTGCGGCTCGGGCGGCGGGTGTTCGGGCCGGGTGAGCTGGTCGTCATGGCCATCGTCAACCGCACGCCGGACTCCTTCTTCGACCGCGGCGCGACCTACGGCGAGGCGGAGGCGCTGGCCGCGGTGGACAGTGCTGTCGAGCAGGGGGCGGGCATCATCGACATCGGCGGGGTGAAGGCCGCGCCGGGCGGGGAGGTCAGCGCCGCCGAGGAGCTGCGCCGGGTGGGCGGCTTCGTCGCCGCGGTGCGGGCCCGCCACGCCGACGTGGTGATCAGCGTCGACACCTGGCGGGCCGAGGTGGGACGGGTCGTCGCCAGCGAGGGCGCCGACCTGCTCAACGACGCCTGGGGCGGGGTGGATCCGGAGCTCGCCGAGGTGGCGGCGCAGTTCGGCACCGGCCTGGTCTGCACCCACGCGGGGCACCTGCCGCCGCGCACGCGGCCGCACCGGATGACCTATGACGACGTGGTCGCCGACATCGTCACCACCACGGTGGGGCTCGCCGAGCGCGCCGTCGCCCTGGGGGTTCGCCCCGACGCGGTCCTCGTCGACCCCGGCCACGACTTCGGCAAGAACAGCCGCCACTCGCTCGAGGCGACCCGCCGGCTGCCGGAGCTCGCCGCGACCGGCTGGCCGGTCCTCGTCGCCATGTCCAACAAGGACTTCGTCGGCGAGGCGCTCGACGCCGGCGTCGACGAGCGGCTGGAGGGCACCCTGGCCGCCACCGCGCTCAGTGCCTGGCTCGGCGCCCGGGTCTTTCGCGCCCACCAGGTCACCGCCACCATCGGCACCCTGCGCATGGTCGCCGCGATCCGGGGCGACGCCGACCTCGCCGTCGCCCGCCGCGGCGTCGTCTAGCGCTACTCGCCCTCGGCGATCTCCACGGCGGTGGGCATGCCGGCGGGCGGCGCGGGCGGGGTGGCGGCGGCGCCGGCCTCCAGCGCGTCGAGCGCCTCCTCGACGGTGACGGTCCAGATCAGGCTGTCGCGCGCGGCGGGCCGGACGAAGCCGCTGTCGACCAGCCCGTCGACGAGCCTGCGCAGATGGTCGAACACACCGCCCGGGTCGAGGACGACCACCGGCTTCGCGTGCATCCCCAGCACCCGGGCGACCCAGATCTCCAGCAGTTCCTCGAGCGTGCCCAGGCCGCCGGGCAGCGTGAGGAAACCGTCCGCGCGGTCGTCCATCAGCGCCTTGCGCTCGCGCATCGTCTCGGTGACGATCAGCTCGTCCGCGTCGGGGTCCGACACTTCGAGGGCCAGCAGCGCCCGCGGGATCACCCCGAGGGTGTGTGCGCCGCCGGCCCGCGCCGCCGTGGCGACCGCGCCCATGCACGAGACCGAGCCGCCGCCGGAGACGAGCGCGTGCCCGCGCCGGGCGATCTCCTCGCCGACCCGCGCCGCGAGCACGAGGTGGGCAGGGTCGATCAGCGCGGAGGACGCGCAGTAGACGCAGACGTTCACGGTTCGCGGACCTCCGGCCGCGCGGGCTCACCATGCCCGGCGGTCCCCGCGACGACGATACGCACGGCTTCGTCCACGTCGTCGGTGACCGACAGGATCTGCAGGTCCGACTCCTTGATCAGCTTCGCCGGCAGGGCGGAGGCACGCAGCCAGTCGACGAGCCCCGACCAGTACTCGGTGCCGACGAGCACGACCGGGAAGCGGGTCACCTTGCCGGTCTGCACGAGGGTCAGCGCCTCGAAGAGCTCGTCGAGCGTGCCGAACCCGCCGGGCAGAATGACGAACGCCTCCGCGTACTTGACGAACATCGTCTTGCGGACGAAGAAGTAGCGGAAGCTCACGCCGAGGTCGACCCAGTCGTTGAGCCGCTGCTCGTAGGGCAGCTCGATGCCGAGGCCCACGGACAGGCCGCCGGCCTCCTGGGCCCCGCGGTTGACCGCCTCCATCGCGCCCGGGCCGCCGCCGGTGATGACGGCGAAGCCGGCCGCGGCGAGCGCGGCGCCGAGGCGCCGGCCCAGCGCGTAGACCGGGTCGTCCGGCGGGATGCGCGCCGAACCGAACACCGTCACGGCCCGCGGCAGCTCGGCGAGCAGCCCGAAGCCCTCGACGAACTCGCTCTGGATCCGCATGACCCGCCACGGGTCGCCGTGGACGAAGCCGGACGGGCTGCGGGTGTCGAGCAGCCGCTGGTCGGTGGTCGAGTGCTCGACCTGGCCGCGCCGGGCCACGACGGCGCCCCGCACCTGCTCCGGCGGGGGTATCCGCCGCTCCCGTCCGGCCGGGATGCTCTCCGCCTGCCTGTCGTCCGGCCGTGGCGCCTGCGGATCCGGGTTCATGGACCGTGTCACCCCGGCACCATAGGCCACCGGCCCGCGGCTCCCACCGCCCCGGTCACGGGGCGAGGGCGGCCAGTCGGTCGAGGACCGGATCGCCCGGGCCGATGTCGTAGCCCGCGGAGCTCGACCCGCCGGCGGAGGCCGGGCGCCACGCCCACAGCAGCGCGCCCTGGACGCCGAGCTCGTAGTCGGCGTGGAGCTTGCTGGTGATCAGCGACGCGCGCTGCTGGAACCCGCCGACCTGGTCGGGCACCACCCCCATCTCGCCGATGATGAGCGGCTTGCCCAACTGGACCATCTCGTGGGCGCGCGTGGCCAGGCCGTTCCACTGGTCGCCCGGGAGGACGTCGAGCGCGTAGTCGTGGTAATCGGCCACGTCGATGCTGGGATCGGCGTTGAGCTGGACGTAGTCGCCGCCGGACGTGCCGCACTGTCCGCTGCCGGTGGTCCCCATCCCGAGCAGGTGCCGCGCGTCGAGGTCCTTGACCTGCCGCCCGACGTCGCGGGTGAAGGCGCGCAGCACCTCGGCGGCGTCCGGCGAGCACGAACCGCCGAGCGAGTCGGCGTCCTCCGGTTCGTTGACCAGCTGCCACATCATGATCGTCGGATCGTCCCGGTACCGCTCGACGACCGCGCGCACCCAGTCCCGGTAGGTGTCCGGCTGGCCGGGTGGACGGTTACGCCGGTAGCCGTCGCGGTACCAGTCCCGCGTCCTGTAGCCGTCCGCGGCCGACGCGTAGCCCTCGCAGTCGGCCCACTGGTTGCCGAGGACGGCGATGATCCTGAGATTGTGTGCCGCGGCGGCGTGCACGGTCGCGTCGAAGGCCGACCAGTCACGCATGCCCTCGGGCGTGGTCGCCAGCCGCTGGAAGAACCAGAGCCGCACCGCGCGCACACCCGGCCCGAACTCGTCGCCCGCGGCGGACAGCCCGGCGGGTGACCCGCAGTACTGCGGCGGCCCGAGGTTCGCGTTCGCGTTCCACAGGTTCATCCCGGTGAACAGGAACGGCACGCCCTGCAGGACCAGCCGGCCGCTCGAGGACCGCACGAAGGGGGTGTCCGCCCCGGACGCGCTGCCGGCGAGCCCGACCGCCATCAGCACAGTGGTCAGCAACAGCCGGCCCACCCGCGCGACGCCGGCCAGCGGCGACCGACGGCCCGCCGGAAACGGTGGGCCGGCCGGTTTATCGGGCCCACCGGAAGCCGGAGAACAGTGGGACACGTCGACCTCAGAAGACTGATGCATTTCTCAGCTCCCTGAGCCGATCTCCGCGCGACGGAATTCCGTCGACACCCGCAAGGCGGGTATGCCCAGTCTCGCCCGGAATTTCCAACGCAATTATCCTACCACTTTCAGGTGGCGGCGAACCCGCTTTTTTCGGCCACCACAACCGGCCTTGACACTCGGAGATCGGTCGGTAGCATTTTGGTGAGTACCGGCGTCGCCACCACGATGCCGTACATCGCAAGACATACCCCGGGGGGAAACCTTTTGTCGATCGTGCAGCAGATTTCTCGGCGAGGTCGGGGCATGCGGATCCGCGGCTGAAACCCACTGCCCGTTCCTGAGCGGCAGCGTACACAACGGCCCGGAAACCGGCTCCGCGGGGCGGCATCCATGAGGGAACGCGCAGCAGCCGCCGGACTCGACGATCTGGCCCGTCCGGAGGACGGGCATCAGTCCTCCACATCATTCCCGCCCCGGTACCTGCCTGCCGGAGGCGTTGACGCCGTCCCTCGGCGTGACCGCCGCGCCCGTCAGCACCACCCGGCGCGCCGCCCGGCCGGCGATATCACCGGGCACACCATGAGCTAATTTCGTCAACCTCATTTCTCGCGCCCACGATGCCCATGACGTGTGCGATTGGAGACACGCGTGCCCTCTGCACGAAGCGGTGTGCCTCCGGCCTGCGGCCCGGACACGGACACCGCCGCAACGCCGATTCCCGCCGCCGGCCGCGCCACGAACCCGGCCGGCGCCCCCGCCGGCGTCCGCGTCGAGGCCCAGGCCCCCCGAGAGCCCGGCGACGCGCGGATCGCCGCCCCTGGCAGCGGCCCGCGGGCGGCGATCCGCTGGCGGGTACTCACCCGGGGGCTGTGGGTCGCCGCCGCGGCGGCCGCGGCCCTGGCCGGCGGCCTGCCGCGGCTGTGGGACGCCGCCCTGGCCCAGGGGCCGGCCGCTTACCGCCTGGCCGCCGTGCTCGCCGGCGCTCTCGCGCTGCTTGCCAGGGCGCGGCGCCGGCCGGGCGAGCCGAGCATCCACGACCGGCAGATCGACTACCTCGTCGGGCTGCCCCTGCTGCTGCTGGCCGCCGGGGAGCTGACGGTGCCGCCGGCGCGCTACGGCGACCGGTTCTGGGCCGCGCACGCAGACCTGATCGCGCTTCCCCTGCTCGCCGCGGGGGCGATCACGGTCGTGTTCGGCACCCGGGCACTGTGGCGGGCACGGGTGCCACTGGCGGCGTGGGCCGCCGTCCTCGTCCCCTGGCCGCAGAGCGTGCTCCACCCGCTGTCCGACGGGTTGGCCTGGCCCGCGCTCGCCGTGGCCCGCGCCGCCGCCACGCTGCCCGGCGGCTGGCAGGTCGTCGCCTCGCCGCCCGGCGACACGATCATCCGCGTGACCGGTTCGCCCGCGGGCGACGTCGCCCTCGGCGGCGCGACGCGGGGACTCGCCGGCGGGCTCACCGTCGCCGTACTGGTCGTCCTCACCGCCGCCACCGCCACCGGCTGGCGCGAGGCGCCGCGGCGGGCTCTGGCGAGCGGCGCCGTCTGCGCGCTGGCGATCGTCGGCCGACTCCTCGTCGCCGTGCTCGCAGGCGCCGTGGCCGGGCCGAGCGGCGCGCGGGTGGTGCTCGGCCACACCGGCGACCTCGTCACCCTCACCCTGCTCCTCGCCGCCGTCGCCGGCCCCGGACTCGCCGCCGGACCGGGGCGGACCCGCGGCGTCGCCCGCCGCCCGGCCACGGGCCGGGTCGCCGCCGCGCGACCCGCCGTGCCCCGGGCCCGGGTGGCGCTGGCGCTGGTCGCGGTGGTCTGCGCCGGCCTCGCGGCCCTCGACGTCGCCGGCAACCGACAGGTCACGAGGCCGCCCGAGCAGGAGGCAGGCCGCCATCCCGGGCCGGCGGGAACGGTTGGCGCCCGATGAGCGCCCCGCCCGTGCCCGCGCGGCTCTCCGCCCGCGACCGGCTCTCGCTCGGTCAGCGGATCGGGTTCACCGGCGGCACCCTCGCCCTGCTCGCCGCCGCGGCGCTCGCCCCGATGCCCACGATGATCGGGTTCATCGCCGTCATCAGCCTGCTGTATCTGGCCGTCTTCGCCGAACGCCTCGCCCTGCTCCACACAGCGCTGCGGGACCCGGGCCTGCTGCGGATCCCGCCGGCGCGGGCCCGGGCCGAACCGGCGGAGAACCTCCCCGTCTACACGGTCCTCATCCCGGCCTACCGGGAACCCGAGGTGCTGCCCCACCTGCTCGGCGCGATCGCCGCCATCGACTATCCACCGGACCGCCTCGACGTCATCCTGCTGCTCGAGGAGGACGACGACGAAACCCACGCCGCCGCCCTGGCCGCGAATCCGCCGGAATACCTGCGCATCGTCCGCGTTCCCTATTCCGAGCCCCGGACGAAACCCAAGGCGTGCAACGTGGGGCTGACCCTCGCCCGCGGCGAGCTCGTCACCATCTTCGACGCCGAGGACCGGCCCGACCCGCTCCAGCTCCGGCAGGCCGCCATCGCCTTTCGTGAGGTGGCGGGCAACGTGGTGTGCCTGCAGGCGAAACTCGCCTACTTCAACCACGACCAGAACCTCCTCACCAGCTGGTTCACCACCGAATACGCGATGTGGTTCGACCAGATGCTGCCCGGCCTGGTCCGCCAGGACGCGCCGATCCCACTCGGCGGCACGTCGAACCACTTCCGCGCCGACGTCCTGCGGGAACTCGGCGGCTGGGATCCGTTCAACGTGACCGAGGACGCGGACCTCGGGGTGCGGCTGCACCGGCACGGATATCGCACCCTCGTCCTCGACTCGGTCACCCTGGAGGAGGCGAACAGCGACGCGATCAACTGGCTGAAGCAGCGGTCCCGCTGGTACAAGGGCTATCTGCAGACCTGGCTGGTCCATTCCCGGCAGCCGGTCGCCATCAGTCGCGAGATCGGCCTGCTGGGATTCCTCCGCTTCAACCTGTTCGTCGGCGGAACACCGCTGCTGGCCATCCTCAACCCACTGCTCTGGGCACTGACGGCCACCTGGTTCGCGGGGAACCTGCCGATCATCGAGCGACTGTTCCCGAGCTGGCTCTACTTCGTCGGCCTGGTCTGCCTGCTGCTGGGCAACTTCACGTTCGTCTACTGCAACGTCGTCGCGGCACGGGCCACCGGCATCGCCCGGCTCGTGCCGCAGGCGGTGCTCTCCCCCGCCTACTGGCTGCTGATGTCGCTGGCCGCCTGCAAGGCGCTGCTCCAGCTGGTGATCGCGCCGTCGTTCTGGGAGAAGACCACCCACGGGCTTGGCGCCGCCGACGCGGAGGTGAGCCATGCCGGCGCCTGACACGGACCTGCCCGCGGCGCCCGCGACCTCGGCGCCGCCGGGACCGGAGGCCACCGACAGCGCCGCCGGCCCCCGACCGCGGGCACGGGCGCGGGCGCGGTGGGCGGAGCACGGCCTGTTCCTGGCGAGCGCCGTCGGCTACCTCGCCGGCGGGCTGTGGCTGAGCTTCGCCCACGACAGCGTCATGTCGGACGCGCTCAGCCGCACCGCCAACGGCTACTACACGGTGTTCAGCCGCGACCCGCACCTGGCCGCGGTCGGCTTCGTGTGGAACCCTCTGCCCTCGCTGGCACAGATCCCGCTGCTGCCACTGGCCAGGCTGTGGCCGGCGTTCGCCTGTCGGGGCGTCGCCGCGACCGTCCAGTCGGCGCTGTTCATGGCGGGTGCGGTCGTGTACTTCCGCCGGGTCTGCCACGAGCTCGGCGCCGGCGAGCGGGTCGCGTGGGCGCTGACCGCGCTGTTCGCCGTCCACCCCGAGATCGCCTACTACGGGATGAACGGGATGAGCGAGGGATCGTTCCTGTTCTTCCTGTTCGCCGCCGCGGCGGCGCTGACGCGCTGGGTCCGCACCGGTGTCGCGGGCCCGCTGGCCGCCGCCGGGCTCGCGCTCGGCGCCTGCTACCTGACCCGGTACGAGGCGGTCGCCGCCGGGCTGGTCACCACCGCCTTCGTCGGCGGCGTCTCCTACTGGCGCGCCGGTGCGGACGGCGGCGCGAGCGCGGGCGGCCGGCGCTCGACCGCCGTCGCGGACATGATCATCCTGGCGCTGCCGCTCGTGTTCTCGTTCACGGTCTGGGCGATCACCAGCAGCCTCATCATCGACTCGCCGTTCGCCCAGTTCACCTCCGCGAACGGGAACTCCGCGCAGACCAGGCTGTCGGCCGGCGGCATCAGCTCGGTCGTCGACCAGCCCGGCGGGCCGCTCGGCTACCTGTTCGACCAGTCCCGACTGCTGGAACCGTTCGGCCTGCCGATCCTCGCGGTCGCCGGCTGGCTGTGCTGGCGGCGCCGCGACGTCGCCCCGCTCGCCCCGGTGGCGGTGCTCGGCGGGGCCTACGCGTTCTCCGTCGCCGCGCTGCTCGCCGGGCAGACCTTCGGCTGGCTGCGGTTCTCGATCACCATCGTCCCGGTGGTGCTGCTCGCCGCGGCGACGGTCCTGCGTCCCCCGGCGCCGGCCGACGGTCGGGAGGCGTGGTCGGCCGCGGCCGACCCGCCGCCGGTCGCCACCGGTCGCCACCGCGCCACCGCGCGCCGCCTCGCGACCCGGTACCGCCGGTACGCCGCCCCCACCGTCGTCCTGCTGATGCTGCTCACCGCGCAACCGGCCACCGCGCGCGGTCTGCTCAACCCGCTGCTCGCCCGGGAGGAGTCCTACTTCCTGACCCAGATCTTCGCCCCGGGGCGGGCGAGCCCCGAGCAGCGCAGGGTCGTCCACCGGTACGTCCAGGACCGTGAGCTGGCCCGCTGGCTGGACGCCCAGCGCCTGCCGGCGGGCGCGGTGCTGCTCGACGCGGCCGACGGCTACGAGGTGGTGCTCGCCTCCCAGCGCCCGGACCAGTTCGCCATCACCCCCGACCGGGACTTCGGCGAGCGTCTCGGCGACCCCGGGGGCCACGGCGCGCGGTATCTGGTGACCCGCGTCGTCAGCGCGTCCAGCCCGGCCGACGCGGTCGCCCACGCCTACCCGCACCTCGCCACCGACCCGGCGTTCCGCCTTGTCCGGGTCGAGCGCGATCCCGGCGATCTGCCCGCCTGGCACGTCTACGCCGTGCGGTGACGACCGACCGCCCACGTCCCCGGGCCGGCGTCAGCTCCGGTAGGGGTAGGCGCGGATCCAGTCGACGTACATCGAGACCTGTGCGGGGGTGCTGGCGTCCCGGCAGGGGATGGCGTCATGGCAGCCGGTGTCGAGCTGGAGGGCCATGTGCATCGGGGCGGTGCTCGGGATCGTCAGCGCGCCGCCGAGGTGGCGGGCCGGCAGGACGGTGAAGACGTTGCGGCCGTCGAGGTAGTAGGACAGCCGGGTCGGCAGCCACTCGACCGCGACCGTGTGCCACGCGGTGAAGTCCCCGACCAGCGCGGTCGGGATGCTGAGGGTGTCGTTGCGGGGCCCGTTGTGGACGGCCATCGTCGCCGAGCGGCGGGTGCCGTCCTGAACCTCGACCAGGTCGATCTCCCCGTCGTCCGGCCACTTCTGCGTCTGCGGCCACAGCAGCACCACCGCCGAGAAGCCGGCCCCCTCCTCGACCCGGAACCGGGCCTCCCAACGGCCGTACGTCTGGTGCAGCAGGCTCGACAGGCCGCCGGAGACGTCCCGGCCGCTCGCGTCGGTGCCGCCGGTGATCCGCAGCAGGCCGGCGCCGACGCTCACCGCCGCCGGCACCCGCGGGAACGCACCGTTCGGGCTGTCGTAGACGAACCACTTCGCCGGATCGACCCCCGACCCGCCGAAGTCGTCCGACTGCACCGGCGCGCCCCAGATCCCGCCGCCGCCGGCCGCGGGCCCCGCAGGCGCCGCGTCCGACCCGCCCGACGCGGACCCCGCGGCCGCGAGCGGCGTGCGTGCCGCGCGGCCTGCACCCTGGCCTGACACGTCCGACGAACAGGCGGCCAGTAGCAACACTCCGGCGGCGGCCGCGGCGAGTGACACCCGGGCCGCGGCCGTCCGGCCCGTCACCCCGCGCAGGCGCGCCCCGCCGCGCACCCGCCGGCTCACCGCACGAGCCCCAGCGGATCCGCGCACAGCAGCTCGGCCATCGCCCGTACCGCCTTCCGTTCGAACAGTGCCCCGTCGAACGTGATGCTGACATGCAGGCACCCGTCCAGCTCCGCCATCGTGACGGTGATTCCCCCGGGACCGCCCGGAGTCGACGCGAGGGCGAGCGTCCGCTCCCCCGGCGAGGCCCGCCACGGCAGCCCGGTGAACCCGGGCAGGCGCGGGAGGAAGTTGACCGCCAGCGTCGGTGCCGGCCGCGAGGGCGGCGCCGCCGGGCCGCGACCCCGGCGCGGGAGCGGGATGGGTGGCGCGAGCTGCTTGGCCGCGGCGGCGGCCATGGTCGCGACCGGACGGCCCGAGTCGATCACCGCGCGCATCGCCGTCGAGATGGCCACCGGGTCGCGCGGGTCGGCGGGCTCCAGGTACACGCCCGCGACGAAGTTGCCCACGCCCCCGGCCGGCACCGGCAGGAACCGGCGGCCGTCGAACAGCACCCACAGGCCCGGCGCCGGCGCCGGCAGGCCCGCGCGTGCGACGGCGCTCCACGCCGCGGCGAACAGGATGCCCGCCACCGACCGCCCGGTGTCCCGCCCGCCGCGCGCGTCCCGCACGGCGCGCAGCAGCTCGGGCCCGGTGTGGCGCGCCACGAACGCCGGGTCGGCGCCCCCGTCCGGGCCGGCTCCACCCCCCCGTTCCGTGAGCGGAGTGTCCCCCGCGGCCGCGCCGGCGCCGCGGGCGATGGCGGCCAACCGGCCGGGATGACGGGCGAAGGTCGCCGCGAACGCACGGGGCAGCGCCAGTCGCGGGCCCGCGTGCGCGGCGAGCGTGGGGACGCCCCCGTCCAGGGCGCGGCCGAGCAGCTCCGACCAGTACAGGTCGAGGTGGCGACCATCGCCGACGAGGTGGCTCATCTCGACCAGGACGTGCTCACCGCCGACCGAGATCCGCAGCGGCAGGTCCGCGGGCGGGGTGCGCAGGCCGCGCTCGACCAGGGCGAGGACGTCGTCGGCGCCACCCACGTCGGGATCGAGCGGGCGCACCACCCGGTCGAGGTGCTCGGCCAGGCGAGGCCCGGGGACGGGGCGCCACCGGGTGCCCGCGCGGTCCAGGGTGCACAGTGGCGGGCGGCCCGGGGCGATGGCGGCGAGCCGGTACAGGGCGTCGCGCAGCCGCGGCGGCGACGGCACGTCCAGCGGCCCGAGCACGCCGACGATCTGCGTGCGCCGCCACACCCGGTCGCGGGGCACGACGAGCCGGCCGGGCCTGGCGGGGATGGTCGTCACGCTGGTGTCCTCACATCGCGGGTGAACAGGTAGATCGACGCGTCCGGGTTGGTGTGGACGGCGACGAAGTGCGGGTCCGCCCGTACCTCCCGTTCGAGGCGGGCGAGGGTGCCATCCGGCGCCAGGCCGTAGGAGTGGGCGAACGCGACCTGGCTGTGGGAGAACACGAGATAGCCGCGGGGGCCGTAGCGGCTCAGCGTCTCGACCACCCCGGCGATCTCCTGCGCGGCCGGTCTGCCGAGCGCGGTGCCGCGGAAGACGGGATCCTCCAGCAGCGCGTACGACGGCTGCGGCGTCCGGCGGAACTCGGCGTAGCGGGGGCCGTAGTCGCCGGGCCAGTCGTTGTCGCCGAACATGATCGGAATGTGCGGGTCGCCGTGGTCGTACAGCCAGCCGGCGGAGGCGACGTCGCCGCGGGACATGGCGTTCGCGTCGAAGGGGATGTAGAACGCGCACAGCCACAGGCCGAGCGTCGTCGTCAGGGTGGCCAGCGCCACCGCGATCCGCCCCCGGCCCGGCCGATTCTCACCGAGCAGCGCGGCGGCGACGAGGATGGCGCACCATGGCAGCGTGAACAGGTAGACCCGGAGCCGCCCCTCCCCGCCGTAGGTCTGCGCGAACAGCACCAGCGCGGTGCCGACGACCGCGCCGCCGCACAGCAGCACGACGCGGCCGCCACGATGGCGACGGCGCAGCACCAGCGCCCCCGCGGCGGCGGCGAGCCAGGTGCCGGCGAACAACACCAGCCCGGCCCGGGCGTAGAGCACCTTCGCCGCGGACTTGTGCAGCTCGACGTAGACCCCGGAGTTCGTCGCGTTGGCGACCGCGTCCGCCCCGCTGAACAGGCCGAAGTGGCTCCGGACGTAGTCGAGGTTCGGCACCAGCCAGGCGAGGGCGATCGCGGCCATCGCCACCACCAGCCAGCGCGGGCGCACGACACCGAGCACGGTGAGCACGCCGACGGTGAGCACGACCAGATACGGCGTGAGCTGATGGCTGACGACGACCGCCGACATCAGCAGCAGCACCGCGGTGAGCACGGCGCCCCGCGGCCAGGCCGCGCCGGGCCGCGGCGGGCCGCCCGCCGCGTGCGCCGACCGTCCCAGCACCCGGCGCAGCAGCCGGGCGCGCCGCCCGTCGCCGCGGGTCGCCCCGTTGTCGGCGAGCTGACCGGCGACGAGGACGTGGATGGCGAGTGCCAGGGTGAAGCCGATCGCCTGCGGCGCGAAGTAGTTCTGGCCGATCCAGTTCGCCGCGGTGAACAGGTAGCCGGCGAACCACGGCACCCGGGTGCCGCCCATCACCGTGCGGGCAAGGGCGACGACGAGCAGCAGGTCCACCACGGCGAACGCCGGTTCCGCCCAGGCCGCGAACGCCACCGGGTCAGGCCGCCCGGCGACCTCGCCGAACAGCGCGGCAAGCGCGAAGAAGCCGGGCCACCGGTGGTAGATGTCGACGGACCGGTCGACCCCGTGCTGCGCCTCGATGAACCGGGTGACGCCGATGTGCTTGTAGACGTAGGCGTACTGCGGCATGTCGGCGACGGCCGGGATCGTCGCGTAGAGCACGATCGCCAGGGCTGTCCCGCCACAGGCGAGTACGGCGCCGCTCGGCCGGGCGGCCGCCAGCGCGCCGACGGCGCCGAGGGTCACCAGGCCCAGCGCGGCGAACCAGAGCACCGGCAGCGCCGCCAGCAGTCCGTAGGAGCCGAGCCGGTCGACGTGGATCGCGCGCAGGCTCACCGCCCACAGCGCGAGCCCGCCGAGCACGGCCGCGAGCGCCAGCGCGCCATCGCGCCCGCCGGCCCACGACCAGCGCGCTTCCCGCGGGGTCGGCAGCGCCGCGGGGAGCCCGATGCCGGGCGGGACGGCCCCGGGCCGCGGCGGCGCGTCCAGCGGCGGGCTGTCAGGACCGGGCATCGACCGCCCCGAGCGGGCTTGCTGCCGCCCCGCGCCGTGCCGCGGCCCGCGACTGCGCGTAGAGCACCGGACCGGCGATCATGCCGACGCGCTCGCGGGCGAGTAGCCCCCGGGGCATGGTGTGCTCGCGCCCGTAGCTCTCCCGGGTGACGTCGCCGATCTTCCAGATCTTCCACATGCCCACGGGCAGTTTCGCGAGGATCTCGCCGCGGCTGCGGCGGTCACCGAGGTGCTTCACCAGGTAGGCCGTCAGGCCCGTGCCATAGCCCCACATCTGCCGGCGCAGCGCGTCCAGATCGCTGCGGTGGCTGTGCCAGACCAGCGCGGACGGCTCGTAGGCCAGCTGGTAGCCGCCGAGCAGGACCCGGACGAAGGCGTCGAGATCCTCGCCGCCCTCGGTGGCGGTGCCGGCGCCGAGCGCCTCGTCGAAGCCGCCGAGCGCGCGGATCGCCGCGGCGCGTACCGCGAAGTTCGCGCCGGCCCCGAACACGCCGGCCGAGTACGGGTAGAGCGGGTGGGCGAGCCGGTGTCGGTCCATGTCGTACAGGTGTGGCTGGCAGCTCGACGCCCAGGTCACCCGGGAGTCGAAGTAGTACTCGGCCAGATTCTCCAGGGTGGCGGTCGAGACCAGGCCGGTGACGCAGCCGACGTTCGCGCCCGCGCGCAAGCCGCGCAGCAGGCCGGCGACCCAGCCACCGTCGACGCGGACGTCGTCGTCGGTGAAGGCGATCACCTCGCCGCACGCCTCGGCGACCCCGCGGTTGCGGGCACAGGACAGGCCGGGCCGGTCCTCGCGCACGTACCGGAACCGGGGTTCGTCACCGACCTCCCGGTCGAACGCCTCCCGGGTCGACTCGTCGCTCGGCGCGTTGTCGACGATCAGGATCTCCAGGTCCGGATGGTCCAGCGCGCGCAGCCCGGCGAGGCACGCCGGGAGCATCGCGGCCCGGTCGCGGGTGCACACGACGACCGTGACGGATGTCGGGTCCACCACCGACCGGGAGCAGTGGGCGACCCGTTCCCGCGGTGGGATCGCCTCCGGTCCGATCGCGCGCACGGCGGGCAGGCCGTCGCCGCGCAGGTGCACCGCCACCCGGTCGGCAAACGCGGAGGTCGCCGTCTCGTAGAACGCGTCGTGGTCGAGCAGACCGTCGCGCAGCGGCAGGTTGAGGTAGCCCAGCGGCTCCCCGTGCAGCCGAACGAGCAACCGGGCCTGCTCGTAGGGCTGCCCGTCCACCCGGGTGAGCGCGGTGGTGGGCAGCACCGGGTCGGACAGCTCGGCCTGCCCGCAGAAAGTCGGGACGGGGCGGGAGCGCTCCCACGGTTGCCGGCTAGCAGTCATGACGCGGTGTCCTTACCTGTCGAACGGCGGGAACGAACGGGACGGGCCGCCGGGCCGATGGCACGCGGCGAGCGGCGCCGGCGGTACAGGTCGTGCGCCACGAGCCCGATGCTCGGCACCCCGAGCAGCGCCGCGGCGACGCCCGGATGCCAGACCCCGGCCAGCACGAGGGCGGTGGCGACGAGCAGGTCGGCGGTGAGGCTGAAGGCGAGGGTGAGTCCGACCGTGGTCAGCGGATCGAGTGGTGGAAGCCGGGCCGTCACGGCCCAGCCGGGCAGCAGCGCCAGGCAGACCAACGCCAGCACGGGCCGGGCGCCGGAGCCTGGGGCGACCAGGATCACGACGGCCAGCAGCGCGGCGGCGGCCAGCAGCGCCGCGTCCACGGCGGACGGACCCCGCCCGTCGGGGACGACAGCCGGGCCCCGCCCGTCGGGGACGACGGCCCGGTTCCGCTCCGCGGGGACGACGGTCCGCCGCAGCGGAGTCGTCCGGTCACGATCCTCCGGATCGGGGATGTCGCGCATCATCGGCGAACGCCTTTCTCCGCCCGCCGGCGCCCGCGCCGCCGCGGTGACGATCCCCGACCGGCGGCCGCGCCGGTGAGGCCGGCGAACGCGGCGGACGGCGCGGCGTGGCGCGCGCGGGAGGGAGTGGCCAGGAACGCCGCGAGCCGCGGCAGGACGAGCAGGGCGACGACGCAGTCGGCCGCCAGATAGCCGGCGCCGAGCCCGGTGAGGCCGCCGTGGGTGAGGCCGAACCAGGAGACGCCGAGCTCGGCGACCCCGCAGACGATGCTGATCGCCACCGCCTCGAACAGTCTGCCGGTCACCCGGGCGATCGGCAGGTACGCCGACACCACGACGATCGGCAGCAGGCTGAGGGTCAGCAGCCGGAGCAGGTCGGCGGCCTGCGCGTAGGCGGGACCGAACACCAGCAGGAGCGGGCGGGCGAACAGCAGGATCACGGCCACGACCGGCGCGAGCAGCGTGGCCTGGCGGCGCAGCGCGGTGCGCAGCAACGACGGGATCTGCGCCGGGTCGACCGAGCCGTGCACGAGCAGCGACGAGCCGAAGTTGAACGCGACCATCCGCAGGCTGTACGGCACCATCCAGGCGATGTAGAACACCGCGTTGCCCTCGGTGCCCAGCCGCGCGACGACGATCAGCGGCAGCAGGTTCGCGCTGGCCACGCCGACCAGGTTGCCGATGTGGCTGCCGCCGACGAAGCGGGCGACGGTGCCCACGTCCCAGCCCGGCGGCCCGGGCTCGGCCGCGGCGGCGAACCGGGGCAGTACCCGGCGCCAGATCACCACGTTGACCACGGCGACGAGCAGGACCACTGGCAGCAGCCACGACGCGAACACCGCGAATCCGCCCCCGCCGACGAACACCACGAGCAGCGCGAGCCTCAGCAGCCCGAACACCAGGTTCTCCACCGGCACGAGGACCGCGGCGCCCAGACCGAGCAGCACCACGTCCTGCAACGCGAAGACGGACCAGAACGCGACCGACGCCGGGTACCACGCGAGCCCCCACACCGGCCGCCCGCCGAACAGGTCCGCGCCGAAGAGCAGCACGAACGGCACGGCCACGACGGCGCTCGCCACCGCGGCGGTCAGGTAACACCCCCACATCAGCCGACCACCGGAGCGCCCGGCGCCGGGCAGGAACCGCTGCAGCGCGGTGTGCAGGTCCAGCGACGCGATCGCCGAGATCAGCACCAGCCCCGCGGTCAGGCCCGCGGCCTGGCCGACGACGTCACGCGAGTACAGCCGGGCGGACAGCACGTAGCACAGCAGGCCGGTCAGCGCGTTGCCGACGGAGCTCGCGGTGAGGGCATAGGCGTCCAGCACGAGCCGTCGGTCGCGAGCCGGGATGCCGACGCCGCTCATCGCGCGGGCGTGCCGAGGTGGCCGCGCGCGCCGCGCGGACCGGGGCGCCGAAGGGTGCCGCGCAGGCGGCCGAGCGCAGTCCCGCCCCGGCGCGGCGCGGCCAGGTGGGCGACGAACAGCACCCAGGCGGCGGGCCCGGGCCGGGCGTGAACGGCGGCGCGGCGAGCGACCCCCAGCGCCGCGCCGCGGCTGCCCTCGGACAGGGCCATCAGCGCGGTGACGCACAGCAGGAAGTCCCCGCGGGCACGCGGGCTGCGCACGGTCGACTCGGCGAACTCCTGGCTGCGCCGCCAGCCGCCACGCGGCTGCGAGGCCGACGTGCCCGGCGGATGGGACAGGTAGCGCACCAGCGGCTCGGGCAGCATGACCACCCGGACCTCGGGATGGCGGGCGGCGCGGATCACCCACTCCCAGTCCTCGTGCAGGGTGCGCGCCTCGTCCCAGGGCACCACGCGCAGCAGCTCCCGGTCGCACAGCAGGGTGGACGAACCCATGCCGAAGCCGCTGTCGCGGCGCGGCGAACGGCGGAACAGGAACTCGGCGACGTCCTCGCCGGGCGCCCGCATGGTGCGGCGCGGGGCCACGTCGAGGACCGCGCCGGCGCCGTCGACGACCAGGACCGGGCAGGAGACCAGCGGCAGCCGGGCGCCGCGCCGCGCCGCGCGGTAGGCGGCGACCTGGCGCTCCAGCTTGTCGGGGAGCCATTCGTCGTCGTCGTCGAGGAACGCGACGAGGTCGCCGGCGGCCTGGCGAGCGCCGCGCATACGGGTACCCGCCGGGCCCGCCCCGCCGCCGGTGACCATGACGTCGACCAGCGGCTCGTCCCGGACGGCGGCGGGCAGCCCGCTGCCGTCGGACCCGTCGACCACGACGACGATCTTGGCGGGCCGTCGGGTCTGCCCGGCGGCACTACGCACAGCCGCGAGCAGCGTGTCCCGGCCAACCGTCGGGATCACCACTGTCACCGCGAGCTCGCGGTCCACGCCGGCCGGGTCCGGCGTCTGGGAGGTGCCGGTGCCGGGGGCGGTCATGCCGCGGTGTCGGCGAGGTCCGCGGGCCGGGCGTCGACCAGCTCGGGCTGGCGGGTCGGGCCGAGCAGCCGGTCGAACAGATCCTGATAGCGCCGCGCCGTCTCGGCCCACGACGTCGGGTCGGGGTAGCGCCGGCCGCACCGCGCCGGCAGCTCGCGCAGCGCCGCGAGCAGGGCAGGCACATCGGCCGGCGGGACGAGCCCGGCACCGGGGTAGCGCAGGGCGATCTCGGTGAGACCGCCGACCTCGGTGACGATGACGGGCAGACCCGCGGCCATGGTCACGTGCAACGGGCCGGACGCCGACGAGCGCCGGTACGGCAGCACGACGGCGTCCGCGGCCGCGAAGTAGGAGTTCACCTCGACGTCGCTGACATACCGATTGACCAGGACGATGCGGTCCCGGTGCGGGGAGCGCTCGATCATCCTGATCGGCAGGGTGTGGCCTTCCCAGGTCTCGCCGACAACCGTCAGCCGAAAGCGGCCCGCTTCCTCCTCGGTCAGCCGGTCGAACGCGGCGAGCAGATCCTCGAGCCCCTTGTAGGGACGAATAGTGCCGAAGAACAGCAGGTTCGTGACCGAGTCATGCCGCCGCGGGGCGGGCACACCGCCGCTGCCCGCGTGCTGCTCATACGGGCCGTGCGCGATGACCGCGACCGGAAGATCGGGATTGGCGAACCGTTTCCGAACGACGTCGGCGTCGTGTTCGGAATGGACGACCAGCGCGTCGGCGCGGCGCAGCAGTGCCGGCAGGAACCGGTTCACATAGGCGGCCACCCCGGGACGGGCAGCCTCGCCCGTGTCCTGCGTCTCGTGGAACTCGAGAACGACGCGGGCGCCGCGGGCACGGGCGAACGCGGCCAGCGCCAGATAGCTGTGCAGCACCGTTCCGGTCCACCACTGGAAGACGACGACCTCGGGCCGCTCGCGGGCGAGGAATGTGAGCGCCCGCGCCATCGACGAGCCCCAGAACCAGTCGACTCCGTCGAACACCGGAACGGAGTCCGGATACCGCTGGCTGACGATCGTCCGATCACCGACCCGGGAACGCCCCGGATAGAACCGGGCCGGCAGCAGGCGGCGCATCAGCACGACCGAGGCCCGCGGGTCGCCGGCACGGTCGAATGCCCGGGCCAGCTGATGCGTGTAATAGCTGATTCCGGAAACGAATTCCCAGCCAGAGCCGACGACGCAGATCCGCGGACCGGATGGTTCGGCGGCCGACGCCACCGACCGGGCGGGCCGGGCGGAGCGGGCAGACCGGGCCGAGCGGGCGGACCGGGCCGAGCGGCCACCGAACCGGCGCCGCCACGGATCGGTGCTCGCTCGCCGCCGCGACTCGACGAGGATCGTGCGCAGCACGCGCAGGCCATCCGAGAAAGCGTTGAGGTTGCTGACGCCGAACAGGCGCCGGTGCTCGAAGCTCGGCACCTCGGCCACCCGCAGGCCGGCCTGCGACACGCGCATGTTGATCAGGGTCTCGACCTCGAAGCCGTCGCCCCAGCGGACGGCGGTGCCGGGACTGCCCGGATCGAGGTCGAGGAACGGCAGGCAATGCCGCCAGAACGCGTTGTAGCCGTAGCACAGGTCGGAGTAGTCACTGCCGATCAGTGCATTGACCAGCTGGTTCAGCCCGGCGTTGCCGGCACGGCGGAATCGGGTGATGTCGCTGCTGCCGCCACCGGAGCGGAACCGGGTGCCCTTCGCGTAGTCCGCGCCGGCGACCAGAGCGGCGACGAAGGCGTCGATCTCGCCGGGATCTGCCGACCCGTCCGCGTCGAGCATGATGATGACGTCACCGGTAGCCGCCGCGAAACCGCAGGCCAGCGCGTTCCCCTTGCCGCGCCGCGTCTGGTGCACGATCACCGCGTCCGGGCGCAGCGACCGGGCCACCGCGACGGTGTCGTCGGTGGAGCGGCCGTCGACGACGATGACCTCGGCCTCCGCCGGAAGCCGGGCGAAGACGTGCGCCAGATTGCGTGCCTCGTTCAGCGTCGGGATGACAATACTGATCGACGGCGCACCGCCAGAACCGCTCAACGCTTCCCCCCGGTTGCAACGTTGGTGAGCGATCAATGTCCATGCAGAGATCGCAGTGACTTCCTGGCAACAATGGCCGCGACCGGCTCGTGCCGGCATGGAAGACGGGACACCCCAAGGCCCCGCCGCACGCGTGAATCCCCACTCGAGACAACCGGGCCGGGCCCCCGCCCCCTTTTTCGCCATATCAGCCGGTTCTCGGCGGCGAGCTTAGCATGCCGGCCAGCCGACCGTCGACGGGAGCATTCCTCGCCGCGTATCACGGACATATCAGCCTGATAACAATAGTTCAGTTGTTAGCCCGAGCCCGCCGCAGCAGCCACCTCGAATCATCCGACCTTTTCGCCGGCGGTATGCGAGAGCATCGCCCCGCCACCCTTCAGCGAAACATCTCCGATGGTGCCACCCATCGTCGCCGAACCACAGCGGCCCGTTCCTGGTGTGTTATGAATCACCGCGCCATGCCCAGCAACCACGGCGAGATATTGGACCGCCTGCTACAAGCTTTCACCTGTTTCTGTTCCGGCAGCGCCGAGAACGGAGACGGCCCCGTCCCACCGAGGTGGGACGGGGCCGTCCAGCAGGCGGGTTCCCCGCCGCTCGGTCGCGCCTGGACTCAGTACGCACCCTCGCGGCGCAGCACGGCGAACACGGTCCGCCAGAGGATGTAGAAGTCGAGCGGGAGGGACCAGTTCTGCACGTAGCGCAGGTCGAGCCGGACCGACTCGTCCCACTCCAGATCGGAGCGCCCA
>NZ_FZMO01000236.1 GCF_900197875.1 Frankia canadensis
GTACGCGACGCCCTGCGACTCGGCCCACTCCTTCAGGTTCACCTGACCATTATAGGCGCCTGGAGCAGCCTATTGAGCGCTGCTAGTCAGCAGTTCACAACCCCGAACGGCCAAGCCGTGCCGATCCCGCAGGCTCCAGGGGCCCTCGTCCCCACGGCAGATCGTGCCATGGTCGTGAGCGTCCCACGGCAGGCACGGTCAGCGTACCCGGCGACCTCGCCCGGTCATCGTGCCGGGGCTGCTGCTGCCGGAGTCCACGCCGGGCAGCGATCCGAGCTGGTTCGGTTTCGTGCTGACGGTCACCGAGGCTGCCGACTACGACCGGGCCGGCCTGATCGCGTTCCTGGAGTCGCGTCGGATCGGCACGCGGATGCTGTTCTCGGGGAACCTGGTCCGCCTGCATGTCTTCGCCGACGCCGCGGTTGGCTACCGTGTGGTGGGAGACCTTACGAACAGCGACGTCGTGACCGAGCGGACCTTCTGGGTCGGGGTCTATCCCGGTATCTCGAGTGAGATGATTGACTAGGTGGCGGTGTCGATCTGGGAGTTCGTCACTTCCATCGAGCGGCGGAGGAGCCGGCGGTAGTGGGGCGCCCGGGCCCGCTCCTGGCGCGAGGAGGGATGCGCGACGAGCGGGCCCGGGATCTCGCGGTCGCGGTGGTCAGAAGCCGGCGGCCTCGCGGACCAGGATGACATGACCGCGGTCCGGGAAGGCCTCGCGCTCGAGGATCAGGATCCGGCCGATGAACGACGTCTGGTTGTAGCGCTCCTGCAGTCGCGCGCTTTCGCGCGGGAGGCTGTAGGAGTGGATCCGGCGCAGGCCGGTCGCCACGTCGGGGACGATCTTCTGCGCGCCGACGACCCAGTAGGCGAGCTTGGCGCCGGCCGCGTAGGGCGCGAGCTGGCTGCCGCTCGCCGAGCCGGCGAGCAGGTGGCCGTCCTCGGTGACCGCGTGGACGCTGCCGACGACGACCTCGGGGGTGGCGCCCAGCCGGACGGTGTCCCAGACGTCGGCCGAGGGCGGTCCGGCTTTGGCACGCACCGAGACGTACTCGCCGGATTCGTCGATGTCCGCGGTGATTCCGGACAGTTCCAGCGTCTGGCTGGAGGCGGTGAAGATCTCCCGGTCGCGCGGGAGGAGCTCCCCGAGCAGAGACCTGGCGTCGGCGATGGTGTCGACGATGTGCACGACGAAGCCGTTCTCGCGCAGGGCCGCGGCCGCCCGGTCGAGCGCGGCGGCGTCAGCCGGCACGGCGAAGGTCTCGTCGAGCGGCAACGCTTCTACTGTCATGATCACAACTTTCTGTGTGGGGTCCGAATGTCTGGGGAATCCGGCCACAGTCTGGGCGACGGTGCGGCCGGGTGGAAGACGGCACTTTTTTCTTCCTTGGTTACGTGGAGGGAACCATGACGACGAGCGGCGCCGGCGCCGAGAGCATTGATCACGCGCGGATCGCGGCAGCTCTGGCCGTTCGGGGGGAACCGGCGTGCCGGGTTCGTGATGTGCTGGACCGGGTCGGCGACAAATGGTCCGTCACCCTCGTCCACGAGCTGGGCGGCGGCGCCCGGAGGTTCTCCGAACTACGTCGCGGGGTGCCGGGTATCAGCCCGCGGATGCTCAGCGCGACCCTGCGCGGCCTCGAACGGGACGGCTTTGTCCTCCGTACCGTTCACCCGACGGTTCCACCGCAGGTGGAGTATGCCCTCACCCCGCTGGGCCACACGTTGCTGGACACCGCCTGGTCGCTTATGAACTGGGCCCTGGAACATGCCGACGACATCGACGACGCCCGCCGCGAGTACGACGCGAAATAGGGCCGTCCCGGACGCCGGGACAGGGGTTGACTACATTGATGCCCATCAGGCTCGACCGCGGTGAGGCGGGCTGGACCAGGGCGTCGTCGACCAGGACCCGCGGCCTGATCGCACCTGCGCGGCCCTGATCGCACCTGCGCGGTACAGGGCCGATCTGGTGCGCGGGCACAATGGTGGCCGTGTCCTCGCACTCTGCCGCCGCGTCGGCTCCCACCGTCGGTCCGGCGGGACAGTCCGGTTCGGCGGGGCCGGGGATGGCGGTGGTGGAGGGGGTGTTGGAGCGGATCACCTTCGTCGCGCAGGAGACCGGGTACACGATTGCTCGGTTGGCGACGGAGCGGTCGGGTCCGGATCTGCTGACGGTGGTCGGCGCGTTGCTGGGCGCGCAGGTGGGGGAGAGTCTGCGCCTGGTGGGCCGGTGGGGGAGTCATCCGCGGTATGGCCGGCAGTTCCAGGTGCATTCGTTCACGACGGTGTTGCCGGCGACGATCCAGGGGGTCCGTCGGTATCTCGGCTCGGGGATGATCAAGGGTATTGGGCCGGCGATGGCCGAGCGGATGGTGGACCATTTCGGGCTGGACATTCTGCGGATCATCGAGGAGGAGCCGGGGCGGCTGGTCGAGGTGCGTGGGCTGGGTCCGAAGCGGACGAAGCGGATCGCGCTGGCGTGGGAGGAGCAGAAGGCCATCAAGGAGGTGATGGTCTTCCTGCAGGGGGTGGGGGTGTCGACGTCGCTGGCCGTGCGGATCTACAAGAAGTACGGTGACGGGTCGATCTCGGTGGTGCGTCATCAGCCGTACCGGCTGGCTTCGGAGGTGTGGGGGATCGGGTTTCGTACCGCGGACACGATCGCCCGGGCGGTGGGTATCCCGCCGGACAGTCCGGAGCGGATCGGGGCGGGGTTGCAGTACACGTTGTCGCAGGCCGCCGAGGACGGGCACTGCTATCTGCCGCAGCCGAATCTGGTCACCGAGGCGGTGAAGATCCTGGAGGTGGACCGGGAGCTCGTCGGTCCGTGTCTGGATTCTCTCGTCGCGGCCGAGGGGGTGGTGCGTGAGCGGGTGCCGGCCCGCGAGGGGCCGGTGCCGGCGGTCTACCTGCTGCCTTTCCACCGGGCGGAGACGTCGCTGGCGAATGGTCTGCTTGGTCTGCTCGGCGCCGCCGAGGAGAGCCTGGGGGCGTTCGCGGCGGTGGACTGGGCGGCGGCGTTCGAGTGGCTGCGCGGGCGGACCGGGCAGGAGCTGGCCGACGAGCAGGCGCAGGCGGTGCGCCTGGCCTTGACGAGCCGGGTGGCGGTGCTCACCGGTGGCCCTGGTTGTGGGAAGAGTTTCACCGTGCGTTCGGTGGTGGAGCTGGCGCGGGCGAAGCGGGCCCGGGTGGTGCTGGTCGCGCCGACGGGGCGGGCCGCGAAACGGCTCGCTGAGCTCACCGGCCATGAGGCCGCGACCGTGCACCGGCTGTTGGAGCTGCGACCCGGTGGCGAGGCGGCCTATGACCGGGACCGTCCGTTGGACGCGGATCTGGTCGTGGTGGACGAGTCGTCGATGATGGACGTGATCCTGGCGAACAAGCTGGTGAAGGCGATCCCGCCCGGCGCGCACCTGCTGCTGGTCGGTGACGTCGACCAGCTTCCCTCGGTCGGCGCGGGCGAGGTCCTGCGGGATCTGCTGGCCGCCGAGGCGATTCCCCGGGTCCGGCTGACGAGGATCTTCCGGCAGGCGCAGCGGTCGGGGATCGTCGTCAACGCCCATCGCATCAACGCCGGCAGCCCGCCGACGCTGCGCGGCTTCGACGACTTCTTCTGGTTCACCTGCGAACCACCGGAGGATTCCGAGGCGCATCCGGCGGAGGAGACCGCCCGGCTCGTCGTGGACATCGTCGCCCGCCGCCTCCCCGCCCGCTTCGGCCTGGACCCGCGCCGCGACGTGCAGGTCCTCACCCCGATGCACCGCGGTCCGGCGGGGGCGGGCAACCTCAACCTGCTGCTGCAGCAGGCCCTCACCCCCGGCGGTGATGGTGTCGCCGAGCGGCGTTTCGGCGGGCGGGTCTTCCGGGTCGGTGACAAGGTCACCCAGCTGCGCAACAACTACGACAAGGGCACGGCCGGGGTGTTCAACGGCACCGTCGGCGTCGTCACCGCGATCAGCGTCGAGGAGCAGACGGTCACGGTGCGCACGGACGAGGACGAGCTTGTCGACTACGACTTCACCGAACTCGACGAGCTCGCCCACGCCTACGCGATCAGCATCCACCGCTCCCAGGGCAGCGAGTACCCCGCCGTCGTGCTGCCCCTGACCACCTCGGCCTGGATGATGCTGCAACGCAACCTGCTCTACACCGGCGTCACCCGGGCCAAACGCCTCGTCGTGCTGGCCGGCAGCCGCCGGGCGCTGGCCGTCGCCGTGCGCACCCCCGGCGCGGGCCGCCGCCACACCGCCCTCACCCACCGCCTCACGGCGACACCCGGACCAACTGACAGGTGACGGCAAGGGGCGACGGCGTGCGGACGGGGAAGGGGGCGGTGGCGTCGATGGTGCCGGTGAACACGCCCGACCCACGATCGGATGCTCGCGGGCGCGCCGCCCCCGGCCGCGTTGATCCGAGGACACTGGGCGCATGTTGCCCGACCGCACCGTCGCCGGGGCTGATCTGCCCGTCCGGGCCGCCCTGCCCGCGCTCGTCGCCGCGCTGACCGCCAGCGACCAGCACGGCCCCGGCGGCGCCGCCGGGGCCGCGGTTCTGGTCGCCCCGCCCGGCACCGGCAAGACGACGCTCGTCCCGCTCGCGCTCGCCGACCATGTCCGTGGCCGGGTCCTGGTCGTCGAGCCGCGGCGCATCGCCGTACGCGCCGCGGCACGACGGATGGCCGTCCTCGCCGGCAGCGGCGAGGTGGGGGGCGCGGTCGGTTACACGATCCGCGGCGAGCGCCGGGCCGGGCCGTCCACCAGGGTCGAGGTGGTCACGACGGGAGTGCTCGTCCGACGGCTCCAACGCGACCCTGAGCTGCCCGGTACCGACGCGGTCATCCTCGACGAGTGCCACGAACGTCACCTGGACGCCGACCTGGCGCTCGCGTTCCTGCTCGACGTCCGCGCCGCGCTGCGCCCCGACCTGCTCCTGCTGGCCGCCTCCGCGACGGCCGACACCCGGCGGCTGGCCGCGCTGCTTGGCGCGCCCGGCCATCCCGCGCCGGTCATCGGGACGGACGCCGCGATGCACGACGTCGACGTGGTCTGGACACCCCCGCCGGGGATGATCACCCCGGCGCACGGCCTGCGCGTCGACCCGAAGCTACTCGACCACGTCGCCGCGACCATCGGACGCGCACTGCGGGAGACGTCCGGTGACGTGCTCGTCTTCTTGCCCGGCGCCGGTGAGATCGCCACCGTCGTGGGCCGGCTCGCCGAGCATCGCGACGTCGTGGACGTGCTCGCCCTGCACGGCCGCCAGTCCGGCGGCGCGCAGGACGCGGTGCTGCGCGCCGGCCCGCGTCGCCGGGTCGTGCTGGCGACCGCGGTCGCGGAGAGCAGCCTGACGGTGCCCGGCGTGCGGGTCGTCGTCGATGCCGGCCTGGCCCGCTCCCCACGGATGGACCACGCCCGCGGGCTGGGCTCGCTGGTCACCGTGCGGGTGTCGCGGTCGTCCGCCAGGCAGCGGGCGGGCCGAGCCGGCCGGGAGGCACCAGGCCGGGTGTATCGGTGCTGGTCGGCCGCCGAGCACGATCGGCTGCCCGCCCAGCCGGAACCGGAGATCGCCGTCGCCGACCTCACCGCGTTCGCCCTGGAGCTGGCTGTCTGGGGCCATCCCGGCGGGGTGGGGCTGCCGTTGCCCGACCCTCCTGCCGGCGCGATGGAGGCTGCCGCAGCCTCGCTCCGGGCCCTCGGCGCCACCGATGAGACGGGCAGGACGACCCCACGAGGACGCGCGTTCGCCCTGGTCGGCGCCCATCCGCGGCTCGCGCGGGCGCTGCTCGACGG
>NZ_FZMO01000256.1 GCF_900197875.1 Frankia canadensis
GCCCTGCCCGCCAACGGGGCGCACCGCCGGCTGGAATCGTTCCGTGAGCAGACGGTCGCTGATACCGGACTCCCGCCAGTACGATTCGGCGCAGTCGACCATGCCGAGCGGCCCGCAGACCCAGGCCATCCGCTCCGGGAGGTCGGTACAGATCGCGGACAGCGCGGCCATCGTCAGCCGTGCCGCGGGCCGGCCGCTCGCAGGGCGGGTGTGATGCTCGTACAGGCGCACAGTCGGGAACCGGGCGGCGATCCGGCGAAGCTCCTCACCGAAGATGACCTCCGAGGCGTTCCGCGCGGAGTGCGCGAGGAAGACGTCGGGCATCCGCCGGCCCTCGGCCAGGTGTCGCAGCATCGACATCACCGGGGTGATCCCGCTGCCGGCGGTCACGAAGAGCAGGCGGTCCGGCAGTTCGTCCGGCAGCACGAACCGTCCCGATGGATGCCCGAGCCGGACGATCTGGCCCGGGCGCAGCGCATGCACGATGTGCCGGGACACCACACCGTCTGGCCTCACTTTCACCGTGATGGCGATGAGGCCGTCCGGGCGTCCGGGCGGGGACGACAGCGAGAAGGTCCGCCGATGCCACACGCCCTCGATGCTCACACCGACCCCGACATGCTGACCCGCCAGGCCTCCTCGCCAGCCCCGACCGGGCCGGACAACGATCGTCGAGGTATCGGACGTCTCCGGAGAAATTTCCTCGACACGCCCGGACAACTGGTGCCGCGACCACAGCGGATTGATGATCGCCCGGAAGTCGTCCGGTCTCAGCGGACTTGTCATGGAGCCCGCCACGGCACCGAGAAGCGCCCTGATGGCCAGCATCGATCTCCTTGTAGCGCGGGCGGGCGAGGGGGATTTCGCCAGACGGTCACCGGCCTCGGCCAGCGGCATATTCGGTCCGTCAGCCGGCACGGTACACCGCCGCCCCGCCCCCGCCCCGTCGACCATCCCGACGGGAAGACCTCCGGAAAGACATTGAGGGCCGGCGGTGGCCCGAGCTCACTGTGGTCAAATGGCAGATCCGGGGCGACGGCTTCACGTAGCATGGCGGTATGGCGGGCGATGATCTGTGGACGACCGCGGGCATCGCCCACCGGTTGGCCATTTCGGTGGAACGAGCCAGGCGGCTGTGCGCCCGGGCGGATTTTCCCAGCCCTGTCCGGTCTGTACCGCATTTCGATCTGTGGCGGGCGAGCGATGTCGAAGCCTGGCTACTGGAGGGTCGGCCTGGCTACTGACCGCGCAGCCGCCCCTCGTCGACGTGGGCACCCGTGGCCGGTCAGGCTCGACGCATGCTGGGTGGAGTAGCGTTCGGCCTCGTCGCGATCGCCCTCGTAGTAGGGGCGGCCTTGGCAGCGCGCCGGTTCGGTCTCCCGGCCCCGGTGCTTCTCGTCGGCGCGAGCGCCGTCTACACGTTGCTGCCCGGCCCGGACCTGCGGCTGGAGCCCGACATCGTTCTGGCGTTGGTCATCCCGCCGTTGCTGTTCTCCGCCGCGCTGAGCTCGAGCCTGCTGGAGATCCGGGCGAACCTGCGAGCGGTGATCTCCCTGTCCGTCCTGCTCGTCGCCGCCACCGCACTGGTCATCGGCGGCCTGTTGGTCACAGTGGTACCGGGTCTGTCGTTCGCCGCCGCCTGCGCTCTCGGCGCGGCCCTGGCGCCACCGGACGCCGTGTCGGCCCTGTCCATCGGACGGCGTGTAGGCCTGCCGGACCGGCTACGCACCGTCATCGAGGGCGAAAGCCTGCTCAATGACGCGACGGCGCTGACCCTCTACACGGTGGCGGTGGCCGCGGTCGTCGGCGGCCCGTTCGACGTCCCGTTCGTCACCGGGAAGTTCCTGGCCGCCGCCCTCGGCGGGATCGCCGTCGGGATCGCCGTCGCCTGGCTCATCGGGCAACTACGGCACCGGATCGAGGAGCCGGTCGCCGAGACGGCCATCTCCCTGGCCACGCCCTTCGCCGCCTACCTGCCGGCCGAGGCGCTGCACGCCTCCGGCGTCCTCGCGGTCGTCACCGCCGGGCTCGTCCTGGGTCACCAGTCCCGGCAGCTGCTGTCCGGGGCGGCCCGGCTGCACGCCCTCGCCGTGTGGCGCCTGGTGGACCTGCTGCTCGAAGGATTCGTATTCCTCCTCATCGGCCAGCAATTCGTCGCCATCGTGCCCGCCATCGAGGACTATCCCCTGGGCACGGTGCTGGCCGCGACGGCGGTGACGATCGGCGGCGTGCTGCTGACCCGAGCGCTGTGGCTGCTGGTCCCCGCCCTGCTCCCGACGCGGCTGCGGTTCCTGTCCCCACATCCTCACCTGTCTGGCCGTGAGCTCGTGGCGTTGTCCTGGTCCGGGATGCGCGGGGTGATCTCACTTGCCGCCGTGTTCGCGCTGCCGCTGTCCACCGACGCCGTCGGGTTCCCCCACCGCGACCTGCTGCTGTTCTGCGCCTACAGCACCGTCCTGCTCACCCTCATCGGACAGGGCCTGACGTTTGGACCACTGCTCCGACGGCTGGGAGTACGGCCCGACGCCGACGAGGGGCGACGCCAGCGCGCCCGGGCCCGCGTAGCCGCGGCCGAAGCCGGCCTACGAACGCTGCGATCCCTCCAAGGGCACGAACCGATCCCCGTCGTCCTCGCCGAACGGCTCCGCCGAGCCGCGGAGGACCGCAAACAACGCAGCGTGGACAGCCTGACATCGCTGAACACCCCTACCGATGAACAGATCCCTCCCGAGAGTCCGACAGACACGTTCGGCCGCGTACGACGCACCATGATCGAGGCCGAGCGAGACGAGCTACAACTCTGGCGAGACACCGGACAGCTCACCGACGTCTCCCTCCGCCTCCTCGAAAACGAACTCGACCACGAAGAAGGAGCGCTTCCCCCTCCCTGAACCGATCCTCAGAGAGCCTCGACCAGATCCAGCGGGCCCTCCGACTGCTGCCGGCGGCCAGGGGCATCGGCCGCCTGGCGGTCCGAACGGCCTGTGCGCCGGGTATGCGAAGCTGCGGCGCGGATTCACACGACGGAACGGGCGCCTACCGCGGCGGCAGGACCAAAGGCGGGTGTCCGGGGCAGCGACTACTCCGACCTGCGCCGTCGGGTCACGGGCGCGGAACTGATGAAACGTCGGCGTATCTGGTATTACGCGCGATGGCGGTGAACATTGGTCTGCTCGCCGGGGGGTGGGTGGAATTCGTCGCGGTGGGAAACTCGTGGTGGCAGCTAGCCACCGCGGCGTTTCTGGCGGTGATGTTCACGCGGGTCGCGTTCATCTGGCATGACGCCGGGCACCAACAGATCTTCACCGGCCGTCGAGGCAACGACACCGTGGGTCTGATACATGGCAACGTGCTGGTCGGGCTGAGCTACGGCGTGCCCTCACGAAGCTGTGGCGCCGTGCTCGCGCTCACCGGCACCACCCAGACCGCACCGTGATCGCCCACCGGCTCACCAGGTTCTACACCTGGTGCGCCGACGCCGCCATCCCCGAACTCGACCGCCTCGCCACCACGATCAGCACCTGGTGGCCCCGCATCGAGGCATTCTGCACACCGGGATCACCAACGCCGCCAGCGAGGCCACAACCGGGTCGTCGAACTCGACGCCCGCAACGCCTACGGCTACCGCAACCCCACCAACCAGCGTCTACGAACACGCTGCGCAACCGCCCGCCGAGCCCGCGGATGCCTCAACCCCGCTCAACTTCGAAGACCCAGTATTATCCGGGCCTGAAATTGTTATTATCGGAGCCGGTGAGGGGACTCGAACCCCTAGCCGCTCGATTACAAGTCGCATGCGCGCGTGCCGGACGGTGCCGCAAGCTGCCGGGCGATGCCGCGTTCTCCCAGGTCACGGAAATTTCTATGCCGGAGCATGTTTGTGAGTGCCGCGCCCTGTCGGAACATCCGCACCCACAATGAGCCCATCCACCGCGCGTCCGGAGATCGACTGCGGCACACTGCGGTCGGGCATGCGGATGTCGAGGTCGCCTGGGTGGTTGCGGTGCGCTTGGCAACGCACCACAAACATCCCCAACCACCATGGCCCATGCGGTTGCATATCGTGCACACATTCCCACTACCTGTACCCGCGCAGTAGCCGGGGCTCTCGGTACGCGGCGTCGCTGGGCGCCCGGCTGCACGAACCTGCGCGGGGACGCGGGCAGCCAGAGGCCAGGCGGTAACTATCGGGGCCCGCATCGTGTGGACGATGCGGGCCCCGACCTGCCTCAACCAGGCGTGCACCGCAGGAGAATCGAACTTCCGCACCTCCCCCGCATCATCAAGGGAGGCGGACCAACCGGCGCTGAGTGTCAGACTACCCGAAGCCCAAGTCCCGCCTCCTGTCTTGCCTCCATGCGCCCGACCGCCGCTGGCACGACCAGGGTGTCGGGGTACCAAGGCGGCTCAGCGCCCACGGCTGGTCGGCCAGCGGGTCCTCGAACGTGCCTCACCGCACGGAGCCGACCTCGCGCCCCTCACCCAGCAGAGGAGCGCCCGGGCGGACAGGTTCCGTCCGCGGGCTTACTCCCAGGGCGAGCGTGCGGCTGATCGGCGGCCACGACCTTGCGCGCGATCTACCGCCCGTTCGGCCTCTACCGATCGAAGTCGGCCGTACTCAGGACCGCCACACGATACGGTCGCGATAGCGTGAACGTGACTGTTCGTGCCGTCTGCGTCAGCGGCAGCGAGGTCCGCCGAACTCGGCGTGGCGGGCACTACGGGGGGAACGATGCGGGAGCGTCTGCTCGATCTGGTGCGGGCACGGCTGGAACACCTCGTTGGACGACTCGGACGCCGGCGACCAGTTGATCTGGTGCGGGCACGGCTGGAGCGGTTCGCGGCCGACCAGGATCCGGCCTCGGTGCTGGATCCGGAGGCGACCGCCGAGCTGGCAGCGCTACTCGGCTCGGTGCCGGATCCAGCCGCGGATCTAGAGATCGCGTATGTGGCCGGGTGGCTGCATTGGACGCGCTACCAGGTTCTGCCCGCAGGGGAGGACCAGGAAGATCTCACCGCCGCGCTGACGCTATTCGAGCCGGTGTACCAGGCATTCCCGGACCATGTTCCTGAACAGGTGCGCGCTATCTTCGACGAGCAGCGGCACGGCGCCGCCGGGCCCCTCACCACGTTGAACGACCGTGCCGTCGACCTGCTGCGCGAGCCCCTGCGGACCGGTGACCGAACAGCGCTGAACGATGCGATCGACCTCCTACGACA
>NZ_FZMO01000242.1 GCF_900197875.1 Frankia canadensis
CCTCGCGGAACTCCGGGGAGAATTTCCTGCGACGTTCAGCCATGTGGCACACACTCCATTCCGTGCACAGTCTATTAGATCGACTGCCCGGAATTCTCGGGGCGCCTCAGGGGGGCTTCGCGCCGCGGCGTGGTTGCCTCGGCTGGGCCGGGCGCCGAGTTCGAGTTGGACTTCGTCGGGGATAGTTTCGTCGGGGATAGTGGGGAGCGCCGCCGGGAACTGTTGCTGCTGTGCTGGGACGCGCTGTTCGAGCGGGTCGGGGCGGTGCCCCCGACTATCACCGCGTCCGGCATTGGTCCCTACCGGCCCCCGGCAGTCCGAGGAAACCAGGCGAATCATAAGATGATCAACAGTCAGGTGTCGTCCCCAGCACAACAGCTGGTCATGCGCTATTTCGAGATGTGGAACGGCGGCGACTCGGCAATCGCCTTCGACATCCTTCACCAGGAGTGGATCGACCACGCCCATCCCGAGGTCACCGGACCGGCCGGCGTGCAGCGAGCGGTCGAGCGCATCCGAACAGCACAACCGGACCTCCGCTTCAACATCCAGGCCCTGCTGGGCGACGGCAACCTCGTCGCCGCAGTAGGCGAGGCCGCTTCCACCCCGGGACCCGCGACGGCAGCCAGCCGTCTCATCTGGCTGGTCCGCATCCAGGACGGCCGAATGGCCGAGATGTGGACCTACCACAACGCCGCATCATGAGCGTGATCCACAACTCCCGACAATCTCTCCAGGCCACGACCGACACCCCGAGTTGCCTCAGATCTCATGGCAGATCAAGACCCTCGACTCTGCCAGCCAAGATGAGGCATCCCAGGTCGTGGCCGTGATCGTGTCTCACCTACGTTGGCAGACGACAGAGCGAGCCCGCCGCGGCCACGGATTCTGGTCAGGCGAGGTCCGCGTGCCCAAGGAACTCGTGGCCCTGGCCGGTACAGACCGGATCCGGTACCGAGGCGCAACCCGCAGGGAAGCCGAGGAGGACGGCGATAGGAAGTGGTCGGCGATCCGTGCCGGTCAGCAGCACATCGGCGATCTGACGGTGCGCGGCCTACCTCCAAGACGACTGGCTGCCCCGGAAGCGGAGCCTCCGTCCCTCGTCCAGGCGCCGGTACGCCCAGTATGTGCGTCTGCCGGTTTCCTACCTCGGTGGCATCCCTCTGACCGGGCCAAGGGCCCATCACATCGACCAGACGTACCAGCGGATCGCGGCGGACAACCCGGCCCGGCGGCGGGCGGTTGGACCGGCGACGATCAGGCTTGCGCACGCCATGTTCAAGACGGCGCTGGGCGATGCGGTCCGCCAGCGGATGGTGCCGTTCAACGCGGCCGAGGCCGTCGAGCTGCCGGAATACACCCGGCCGGAGGTCGAGCCGTGGGGTGCCGAGGAGGTCGGGGCGTTCCTGGACGAGGCGGCCACCGACCGGCTGTCCGTGATGTGGGAGCTGATCGGCCTTCATGGGATGCGTCGCGGGGAGGCGTGCGGGGCCACCTGGACGGGGCTGGACGACACCCGCTCGGTGCTGACGATCTTCCGGCAGATCACCGACTCGGGTGGCGATCCCGGGGTGTGGGCGCCCAAGACCCGGTCCGGCAAGCGGAAGGTGGGCCTCGACGCCACCACGCTTGGCGCGCTGCTGGCCCACCGGGCAACCCAGGACATCGAGCGCGAACGGCTCGGTCCCACCTGGTGCAACGGCACCCTTCCCAATGAGCACGGGGACCCGGTCGAGCTGTCGGAGCTAATGTTCACTCGCCCGGACGGGCGGTACCTGGACCCCTCGTGAGCAAGCGGCTCGGTCACTCTTCGCCATCGATCACCGAGTCGCTGTACGTCCATCTGCTGCGGTCGGTGGGCGCTCAGGCAGCCGAGATGGTCGCCGCGGCGGTGCCTCGTGCGACGCGACGTCCGCACCATGTCCGCACCAGCGTGGGAGAACCGCCGTGAGAGAAAGGGACGGGCGCCATCGTGCCTGATCAGAGCGTTGATCGGCAGGAGCCGGATGCGGCGGAGCTGGCGGAGGATGCGAGATTCGAACTCGCGAGGGGTTGCCCCCAACACGCTTTCCAAGCGTGCGCCCTAGGCCACTAGGCGAATCCTCCGTTGACGAGACTATCTGATCGTCGCGCGGGCGTGGGCACCGGGTCGCCCGAGCGGTGCCGCGGACCGGTGGCTCGCCGGTCCGGACCGGGGCGAGTCGCCAGGCCGGGCCTCTGAGCTGAGGCCATCCGTGCCCCACCCGTCCAGCTGTCGCCGTCAGGTTGCGTCTTTCTGTGTCCGGTCGGCTTCGGTGGGTGTTAAAACGGTACGGTTGGGAGAAACCCACCGGGTCAGGGGCGACCGGTCGACGGAGTCCGCGGGTCGGCGCGGAGAGGAGTGGTTGTGACGGAGGCGGGCCGGAAGCCGATCGGCGATCTCGGACGGAGCGGGCCGCCAGCGCAGCGCGAGCCGGTGGGCCTGCACGTCGATCGGGCCCACTCCGCCCGCATGTACGACTACCTGCTGGGTGGCAAGGAGAACTTCCCCGCCGACCGCGAGGCCGCCGAGCGGGCCCTCGCGGGCTTCCCGCACCTGCGGATCACCGCGCGGGAGAACCGGGCGTTCATGCACCGCGCGGTGCGCTACCTGGCCGAGCAGGCGGGGATCCGCCAGTTCCTCGACATCGGGACCGGTATCCCCACCTCGCAGAACCTGCATGAGGTCGCCCAAGCCGTCTCCCCGGAAGCCCGCGTCGTCTACACCGACAACGATCCGATCGTCCTCGCTCACGCCCGCGCCCTGCTGACGGGCAGCCCCAGCGGCCGCACCGCCTACCTCGACGCGGACCTGCACGACGTCGAGGCGATCCTCACCTCGGCCGAGCTGCGCGACACGCTCGACCTGTCCGAGCCGGTCGCCCTGTCGGTCATCGCGATCCTGCACTTCTTCCCCGACGACCAGGACCCGTTCGGCATCGTCCGCGCCCTGCTCGACGCCCTGCCCGCCGGCAGCTACCTCACCCTCACCCATGCGACCGCCGACTTCGACCCGGCGGCGGACCGGCAGGCGGCGCAGGCCTACCGGGACCGGGGCATCCCGATGCAGCTGCGCCGCCGGGAGGAGATCGCCCGGTTCTTCGACGGCCTGGAGCTCGTCGACCCCGGCATCCAGGCCACCCACCGCTGGCGGCCCGAGGGCTACGCCCCCACCGAGGTGACCGACGCTCAGGCCAGCATCTACGGGGCCGTGGCCGTCAAGAAGTGACGCCCTCGCCGACGGCGACAGCGGGCACGACCCCTCCGCGTTCATGATCCCTGCGGGACGGCTAGACTGCGTTGCAGACCCCTCGTGCGGCGTTACCCTCGTGAACCCCCCAGGGCCGGAAGGCAGCAAGGGTAAGCGGGCTCTGACGGGTGTGCGGGGGGTCCTCTACGTTTCGCCGATCGTCTCGTCGAGCACGCGGAGCAGGCCAGTGAGCGCAGCGCTGTACAACCGGTACCGTCCGGCGACGTTCGCCCAGGTCGTCGGCCAGGAACATGTGACGGACGCGCTGCGCAAAGCTCTGACCACCGGCCGGCTGCACCACGCCTACCTGTTCAGCGGGCCGCGCGGCTGCGGCAAGACGTCGTCGGCGCGGATCCTCGCCGCGTCCCTGAACTGCGTGCACGGGCCGACGCCGGAGCCGTGCGGGGTCTGCGACGAGTGCGTCGGCATCCGCACCGGCTCGTCGATGGACGTCACCGAGATCGACGCCGCCTCGCACGGTCTGGTCGATGACGCGCGTGACCTGCGTGAACGGGCGTTCTTCGCGCCGGCGTCGGCCCGGTTCAAGGTGTTCGTCGTCGACGAGGCGCACATGGTCACGACGGCGGCGTTCAACGCGCTGCTGAAGGTCGTCGAGGAGCCGCCGCCCTACCTGAAGTTCGTGTTCGCCACCACCGAGCCGGACAAGGTCATCGCGACGATCCGCTCGCGGACCCACCACTACTCCTTCCGGCTCGTCCCTCCGGGGGTACTGCGCGACCATCTGGCGTCGGTCTGCGAGCGGGAGGGCGTGCACGTCGAGCCGTCGGTGCTGCCGCTGGTGGTGCGGGCCGGCGCCGGTTCCGTGCGCGACTCGCTGTCCGTCCTCGACCAGCTGCTCGCCGGCGCGGACGACGATGGGCTGCGCTACGACCGGGCGGTGACGCTGCTCGGCATGACCGACGGCGTGCTGCTCGACGAGACGGTCGACGCGCTCGCGGGGCGGGACGGCGCGGCCCTGTTCACCGTCGTCGACAAGGTGGTCTCCGCAGGTCACGACCCGCGGCGGTTCGCCACCGACCTGCTCGACCGCTTCCGCGACCTCATCGTGATGGCGGCCGTCCCCGACGCCGCCGAACGCGGGCTGCTCGACGCCTTCTCCCCCGACCAGATCGACCGGATGCGCACGCAGGCCACCGCCGTCGGCCCGGCCGAGTTGTCCCGCACGGCGGACGTCCTGCACGGCGGCCTCGTCGAGATGCGGGGGACCACGAGCCCCCGGCTCATGCTCGAACTGATCCTCGCCCGCGCCCTGCTCCCCGCGGCCGCCACCGACCCCGCCGCCCTGATGACCCGGCTGGAACGGCTGGAACGCCGCGCGATCGTCGCTTCCGGCCCGGACCATGTCGTCGCGGGCGAGAACGGTGGGGCCGGTTTCGCCGCGCCCGCACCGGCGATGCCCGCGTCGGCGATGCCCGGGCCGGCGATGCCCGGGCCGGCGATGCCCGGGCCGGCGATGCCCGGGCCGGTCGCGGCCGGACCCGCGGTAAGCGGCCCCGCCGGATGGGCGCCGACCTCCGTTCCCGCGGGAACACCTGGTCACGGTGATCCTGCGACACCAGGAAGACCTGGTCCCGCCACAGGCCCAAGCCGGAGCGGTCCCGCGGGACCGGACGGCTATGGCCCCGCCACAGGACCGAGCGGGAGCGGTCCCGCGGGAACGGGCGGGCACGTTCCCGCCGTAACACGTGGTCACGGCGGTCCGGCGGGACCGGGCGGACACGGCGCCACCACAGGACCGAGCCAGGGCGGTCCCGCGGGATCTGGGGGCTCGGGCGGTCCCGCGGGACCGGGAGCGGGCGCGGGCGGCGGGCGGATCGACGCGGCGGGGCTGCGCATGCTCTGGGATGAGGTGCTGGCTCTCACCGCCCGGCGCAGCCGCAAGACACACGCCATCCTCAAGGACCACGCCAGCGTCGCCGACGTGCGCGGTGACGAGGTGGTGCTCGCGTTCGCGACCCCGACGATGGGCCGGATGTTCGGGCAGGGCAACAACGGCGAGGTGTTCTGCTCCGCCCTGGCCGAACGGATCGGCGGGTCGTGGCGGGTGAGCGTCGGGCCGGCCGGCGGAGCCGGTCCCGCACGTGGCGGCGGACGGCCCGTGGGTGGGCCGCCGGCGTCTCCCGGAGGCGGTGGCGGCGGAGGCTTCGGCGGGCCGTCGGCGTCCGGGCCCGGCTGGGGCGGCGGCGCGCAGCCGCGCAACGGCGTTGGTGGTAGCGGGGGCGGCGGG
>NZ_FZMO01000450.1 GCF_900197875.1 Frankia canadensis
CGACCACACACCCACCGCGACCAGGAACCAGGACGCACGCTTCGACAGAGTCACCGGACCAGCTTCGCACCCGAGCGGGAGGACCTAACCGATCAAAGACGTTTGTTCCGCGTGAAGTCGAGCACGGCGAGCGCAGCCAGGTCCCGATGTCGGATCGCCGAGACTCCTATGCGCTGAGCTTCAGCCCAGGCCCGGTGAATGTCGTCATGATCTCGCCGAATGTCGTGTCTGGCGGGTAGCCCGCGCCGGCTGTCCCAGCACCAGTCCGGCGCCCGCCACCGAGCTGCAGAGTCCACAGCATCGACTCGGCCGCCGGCAGAGCAACCACGACCGGATCGGAAATCTCCTCAGTCTGAGCCGTTAGCCAGGAGATCGAGTCGCTCGGCAGCGCGCAGACGTAGACGACCTCCCCTGCGGAGTTCGCCGGCGCCGCCCGCAACTGCTCGGCCTGGTCCTCAACGCCGAGCGCAGCCCCCAGCCGCTCCGCGACCAGTTGCCGCTCCCATAGGAAGTCGTCCTGAGCGATCCGAACAACGACCCCACGCAGCTCCTGCTCGAGATGCACGAGGATCTCGAAGTCAAAGTCTCCGTCGAAGTACCAGGCAAGCGCCTCGGGGAGGGCCCCACGCAGCTCCGCCGCGGTCGGCTCCGCAACCGCGAGCCCAGGGCACTGCGGCGACCACGCCGACCAGGACTCGCCATCCCGCCGCACGATCACTGTGATCGCCCTAGTCACCGTGGATCACCTCCAGTGCCTCCTCCACGGTCAGGCCCACCTGCTTCACCAGTATCTGACGAACCAGACCCGGACCAACAGTCACACGATCGTGGAACGCCAACCGGAGCCGCGGGCGCCCGTCCGCCTCCAGCCACCGGTGCGACGAGCCGTCCTGCCTGGTCACCCGGTACCCCAGCCGCCCGAGCACGCGCAGGAGCTGCCGAGCCTTCAGCGACGGGAACTCTCCAGTCACGACGACACGAGGGTCGAGTCTCGCCGACCGTAGCTTCCGTCACCAGCAGTTCGAGGGAACGCTTTCACCGGTACCTCCGCACCATGATCAGGGATGCGGCCCCAGCGTAGGCGTCCATAGGGGGACGAATGCCGCCAGGACACGAGGAGACACGGCTCCGTACCTAGGTCATAAGTAAATGTTCTACAAGTTCGGCCAGATCGCCCACGACCACACACCCACCGCGACCAGGAACCAGGACGCAC
>NZ_FZMO01000010.1 GCF_900197875.1 Frankia canadensis
GTTCGCGAGAACCAAACGATCGTCGTCGAGGATCTCACTGTTCGGAACATGGTCCGCAACCATTGTCTTGCCCGTGCCATCTCGGATGCGGGTTGGCGGGATCTGCGGACCATGCTGGAGTACAAGGCCGGCTGGTACGGCCGCGAGGTGATCGCGGTCGACCGCTGGTATCCCAGCTCGAAGACCTGCTCGTCCTGCGGGGCGCTCGTCGCATCGCTGCCGCTGAACATCCGGGAGTGGGCCTGCCGTTGCGGCACGGTCCACGACCGGGATGTGAACGCGGCGAAGAACATTCTGGCCGCGGGGCTCGCGGTGTCAGCCTGTGGAGATGGAGTGAGACCATCCCGCTCCTGGAGCGGGGAGGCATCTGTCAGTGAAGCAGGAAAACCCTTCCGCGAGGAAGAGAATGCCCGGCCTTCAGACCGGGGAGGAGGTCAATGGGGACCATGAGGGGGAGGATGGACGCGTGAACGGCTCGGGGTCGGCCTCCCCGACGGTCGGCGGCATCGGCGGCGGCATCGGCGCGGGTGGGATCGAGGTCGGCGGCCCGCTGCCGGCCGGCGGCGTGGAGACGTCGGGCAACGGCGTGGCGCGCCAGGCGTCGCCGACCGCGGACGCGCTGGGACGGGCCCCGGCCGAGCCGGCCCCGGTCGCCACGGCCCCGCAGGACGCCGTCCCAGGCGGCGCTGTCCCGGAGGGCTCGGTCCCGGTCGCCGCCGTCCCGGCCGCCTCGGTGGTGCAGCGCCAGGGCGCGGGTTCTCGGGCCGGGGGCGACGGTGACCCGGCCGGGCTCGGGTTCTCGTCCGTCCTGGTGGCGAACCGGGGGGAGATCGCCGTTCGGATCATTCGGACCCTGCGTGAGCTGGGGCTGCGGTCGGTCGCCGTCTACTCGGACGCCGACGCGGGCGCGCGGCACGTCCGCGAGGCGGACATGGCGGTGCGTCTCGGGCCGTCGCCGGCGCGGGAGAGCTACCTCGACATCGACGCCGTCCTCGACGCGGCGCGGCTGTCCGGTGCGCAGGCGGTGCATCCGGGCTATGGGTTCCTCGCCGAGAACGCGGCGTTCGTGCGGGCCTGCGTGGCGGCGGGGCTGCGTTTCATCGGGCCGTCGGCGGCGGCCGTCGAGCTCATGGGCGACAAGATCCTCGCCCGGCGCACCGTTGCGGAGGTCGGCGTCGCGGTGGTGCCAGGCCGGTCGGCGCCGGGCATGACGGACGCCGCGATCACCGAGGCCGCCGGCCAGCTCGGCTACCCGGTGCTGGTCAAGCCGTCGGCGGGCGGCGGCGGCAAGGGCATGCGGGTGGTGCGCGACCCGGAGCGGATGGCCGCCGCCCTCGCCTCGGCGCGGCGCGAGTCGGCTGCCGCCTTCGGCGACGACACCCTCTACGTCGAACGGCTCATCCCGCGGCCCCGCCACGTCGAGGTGCAGGTGCTCGCCGACGAGCACGGCACCGTGCTGCATCTCGGCGAGCGGGAGTGCAGCCTGCAGCGGCGCCACCAGAAGATCGTCGAGGAGGCGCCGTCGCCGCTGCTCGACACCCGCACCCGGGAGCGGCTCGGCACGGCCGCCGTCGCGGTCGCCTCCGCCGTCGGCTACGTCGGCGCCGGGACGGTGGAGTTCATCATGTCCGCCGACGCGCCCGACGAGTTCTACTTCATGGAGATGAACACCCGCCTGCAGGTGGAGCACGCCGTCACCGAGCTCGTCACCGGGGTGGACCTGGTCGCCGAGCAGGTCCGCGTCGCCGCCGGTGAGCCGTTGCGCTTCGGCCAGGCCGACGTCCACCTCACCGGCCACGCCGTCGAGGCCCGCGTCTACGCCGAGGACCCGGGCCGCGGTTTCCTGCCGACCGGCGGTGAGGTGCTCGCGTTCCGCGAGCCCGTCGGCCCCGCGCTGCGCGTCGACGCCGGCATCACGACCGGCGACACCGTCGGCACCGCCTACGACCCGATGCTCGCGAAGATCGTCGCCTGGGGCCCCGACCGGGCGTCCGCGCTCGCCCGGCTCGACGCCGCCCTGGCCGGCACCGTCCTGCTCGGCGTCCCGTCGAACCTCGGCTTCCTGCGGTCGCTGCTCGCCCATCCCGACGTGCGCTCCGGGCGTCTCGACACCGGTCTGGTCGAACGCGACCTGCCCGCGCTCACCGCCGCCGAGGCGCCCTCCGAGGCGATCCTCGGCTATGCCCTGGCCCGCCTGCTCGCGCTGCAGCCCACCGGAGCACTGATCGACCCGTGGGACGTCCCGTCCGGCTGGCGGCCGGGCGAACCGGCCTGGCTGACCTGGGACGTCGCGGTGCCCGGCGCGGGTGGCGGCGACCCGGCCCCCGACGGTGCCGCTGGGCTGGCCGACCCCACAGCCGCGGACGCGTCCCCGCAGGGCCGCGCGCACCCCGGCGGACCGGCGTCCTCGGGCGGGCCGGCAGGTGGCCCGGCTGGCGCTGCCCCGGCTGGCGCTGGACCGGCGGGCGGTGGGTCGGCTGACGGCGGGCTGGCTGGCGGCGGCTCGGCGGTGGTGCGGGTGGCGGCGCGCGGCACGCCGGGCGCGGCGCGGCTGAGGATGGGTGACGGGCCGCCGGTCGCCGCGTCGGTGCGGGTCGCCGGCGACGAACTGCTGGTCACGGTTGGTGCGGCGACCACCCGTTGGGCATTCGCCTGGGCCGGTGGCGCGGCGGCGCCGGGGACCCCGCTGTGGCTGGGGCGGGACGGCCGGGCCTGGCTGCTGGGCGAGGAGCTGCCGGGATCCGCTCGCGGTGCGGGCGGCGCGGTCGACGGCGAGGCGCGCAGCCCGATGCCGGGGACGGTCATCGCCCTGCTCGCCGAGCCGGGAGCGACCGTCGCCGCCGGGCAGCCGCTGCTCGTCGTCGAGGCGATGAAGATGGAGCATCCGGTCACCGCGCCGGCCGCCGGCGTCGTCACCGAGGTCCGGGTTCGCGTGGGCGACCAGGTCGGCCTCGACCAGGTTCTCGCGCTCGTCGCGCCCCCCGGTTCCGCGTAGCCGCCCGCGACGGCCTGCCTGAGCCCGGGCGGGCCCGTGGGTCGCGCTGTCAGGGGGCCGGGTCGCCGGACCCGGCCCGCCTGGCCCAGGCGGCGAGGGCCGTGAGGGCGTCGGGCTCTCCGAGTCCGACGAGGTCCACCGACTCGATCCCGGCGAGTCGCTCGGGCGGCTCACACGGCTCCACCCGGACCAGCACCGCGGCGCATCCCGGGCGGGCCGACCAGGCGGGCTCGTCGCGGTCGGCCGCGGGCAGGGCTGCGAGGTAGGCGGGGGAGAGCACGATGAGCGTGCGCCGCCGCGGCTGGCGCGGTGGTGACAACCATGCGGCTGTGGACTGGGCGGCTGTGGACTGGGCGGCTGTGAGCTGGGGGGCCTCGTCGCGGGCGTCGACCTGCCAGCCGGCGGCCTCCAGATGCCAGGTGATCCAGTCCACCCACGTCTGGTCGGCGGCGACATGCGAGATGAGCACGTCCGCGTCGGTGAAACCGACCTCGGCCGGGAGCGGGCCCGGCGCGGGGGGCGAGGACCCGAGCGTCCTCGCCCGGAGGGTGCGCGCCGCGCCCGCGGTGGGGACTCTCGTGGAGACCTCGGCCGAGGACGGGGCCAGGGCCGGAGCCGGAGCCGGGCCCGTGGTCCGAGCCGGAGCCGGGTTCGTGCCCGGAGCCGGAGCCGGAACCGGAACCGGAACCGGAGCCGGGGCCGGGGCCGGCGACTGGCTCGGGATGTGCGCCTGGGTGGCGGCGGGGGCGTGCTGGCTGAGGAAGTACGCGGACGCGTTCGCGGCGAGACGCAGGAACCAGCCGCGGTCCTCCGGGCGGGTCGAGGGGCGGGCCAGGCACATCAGGGCGCAGGCCAGCAGGGACAACGGCATCTGGTCGCGCCACTGGTCGACCAGGCCCGACCCGCGGGCCCAGCCCTCGGCGGCCGAGCGGACCTCGCCGACGAACAGCGACAGCCACCGCGGCACCAGCGCGTCGTCGTAGGCGTCGGCCTGCAGCAGCAGATCGATGGTGGCGGAGCGCTGGGGGGCGGACAGGTCGCCGAGGGTGCGGGCGAGCACGTGCAGCACCAGGTGGGTCGGGTCGCGGGTGAGCACGGCGTCGCCGGCGTAGCGGGCGAGGTCGATGAGCTGGTAGGAACCGCCGACGTCGCGCAGGGTACGCGGGATGAGGATGTTCTCGACGTGCAGATCGCCGTGGGCGCGTCCGACGAACGTGGGCAGCCGGATCCCGGCGCCGGCGCCGGCGTCGCCGTCGAGGAGCAGGGCGAACGGGTTCGGTAGCAGGTGTTCCTCGTCGTCGACGGCGATAGTGGGCCCCGGATGCTCGGCGGCCAGGCGCCACAGCGCGCCGCCGGGCGCCAGCCGGTGGCCGAGCTGGCGGCGCAGGATCACCGGGACGGCGAGGCGCTCCAGCCGCGGCGGCCCCGCCCAGTCGGCCAGGACGGAGCGCACGACCGCCCCGCCGGCCTGCGCGAACGCCACGGCGCTGGCCTGCCCTGGAGGAAGCCCGGGCGCCGCGTTCACGCGCGCGGCGAAGCGCGGCCCGGGCGCCCGGCCGCCGGGCGCGCCCGGCGACACCCGGGGCGGGTGCAGCACCGCGTCCAGCAGGGTGTGCAGGGTGATGGGCTCGCGCAGACTGTCGGCGGCGACCTGCTGGAAGACGAACCACCGCCCGTCACCCACCGAGATCGGCTGGTGGACGGGGCGGGTGAGGTGGCGCCCGGCGAACTCGGGGGCGGCGCTGACGGCGTCGCGCTGGTGGGCGAACTCGCCGGGCCGCGGCTCGCCCGGCTCACCGGCGGCGCGGTCGAGCTTGAGGATGAGCTGCCGGTCGCCCTCGACCGGGTCCTGTTCGAGGACGGCGAGTACCAGCGCGCCGGAGCGGCCACCGGTCAACGGCCGGACCAGGCTGTAGCTGATGGTGGTCTGGCTGCACCAGGCTCGCAGCGCCGTCGCGGCGGCCGCGTCCAGCTTGTCGTGCAGTGCCTCGTCCAGCCAAGGGGACATCGCGGCCATGACTCCCGACACGTGAGGGGTGCGAAACGCGGGATGGTGCCACGGGGTGAAGCGCCGTCGCGGCGGCCCGAGAATACCTCCCGACAACGCCTCGCCAGCGGCTCCGTCGGGTATTGGTCCCAGCGGACCGAAAGGAGGTCGGAGAAACGGGGCCGGCTGGTCCGGACGCGGTCCCGTCCGAGGCCGGACCGGGGTGTGTACGACGTTGTCCGGACTGCCGCCGGGGGGCTTTGCGTTCGATCCGGGGTGCGGTTGTCTGAGTGTCGCCGGACGGCGGCCGTGGCCCGGTGTGGCGTGGTCCTTTCCGCGTCGGGGGCGCGGGCTGGACCTGCCGGCCCGGTCGCCTCCGGCGCTGTCGGAGCAGGCCTTCCGTCGGGGGGAGGCCTGCTCCGACGGTCCGGGGCAGGTATCCCGCGGGCGGGTCGGTGGGACATTCCCGGCCCATCGCCGTGCCCGCCGCCGACTCTCCCTTCGCTCACCGGCCACGGCTCGACGCGCCATTGCGTCCACCTGTCTGTCGGATTTGTGTGGTTGATGTCCGCATCTCGATACGGCCGGTGGTCCCGCGAATACCGGGAGCCGTGCGTACGACGTTGTCCGGCGATACGGGTCGCGCTTTTCTCGGGCACCAGAATGAGTTTTTCTCAACAGGCTGCGATCGGTCGTGAACGCAGCGCTTCGCCGGATGCCAGACGTGATCGTGAGGTCGGATGAGCACCCGTGCCGCGCACGGAGCGCAGGATGTTCGGACGAGGCCGCGGAGCCGTCCGCCGACCCGGGCTCGGTTCGCCGTCCGCCGTCTCGCCCACCTGTGGGTGCTCGCCAGGCCAGGGACCGCGCTTGCCGACGGGGTGCCGCTCGCCGTGGGCGCGCTGGCCGTGCCCGGGCCGCGGGTCGCCACGGTGCTCGTCCTGGTCCTCGCCGGTGCGCTGGTGTCCGTCCATGGCCGGCTGCTGGACGCCGTCGCCGGCCTCGGCGCCGACCGGATCAACCCGGCCCGTCGCGGCAGCCCGCTCGTGCGCGGTCGGATCGGGTCGGGCGGCGTGCTGGGCGCGGCGGTGGCGGCCGGCCTCGCCGTCGCGGTGGGCGGCCTGCTCGCCGCGCCGGTCCTCGCCGCCAGGCTGGGTTTCGTCGTGCTGATCGGGTCGCGTGCGATGCTCGCCGCCACACGGGGCCCGGCGCGCCGGCTGCCGGTGCCGCTGCGAGGGATGCTCACCCTGGTGGCGGTCGGCGGCGGGCCGCCGCTCGGGGTGCTCGCGGCCGGTGGCGAGGTGGGTGGCGGTGCGCTCGCGCTCGGCGCCTGCTTCGGCCTCGCCGCGGTGGTCGCCGGCTGCACGATCGTCAGCCTGCCCGACCTGCCCACCGACCGGGTCACCGGCCGGCGTGGCACGGCGCTCGCGACCGGCGTCCGGCTGCGCCGGCCGCGGGGGTTCGTCCTCCCGCCGCGGTACGTCGCGATCGTGGTCGCCATACAGGTCGGGGCGGTCGCCACCGCCGGCGGCCTCGGCGTCACGAGTGGTCTCGGCGTCACCAGTGGTCTGGGGATCGCCGGTGGACTCGGGGTCGCCGGTGAGGTCGGCGCCGCGGGCGGTGCCGGTGCCGCCGGGGCGGTCGGCGCGCCCGACGGTGCGGGCGCGGTCGTGCGGGTGGCCGCGGCGCTCGGCGCGGTCGCGGTGAGCCTGGCCGGCACCGTCGGTCTGGTCCGCCTGCTGCGGGCCGGTGCCCCCGGGCTCGACCCGTTCCGGCCGGCGCGGCGGTACGGACGCGGCTTCGCCCTGCTGAACCTGCTCGCCTGTCAGCTGGCAGGTATCGCCTGGATCCTCGCCCAACCAGACGGGCCGCCGCCCTGGATCCCGCTGCCGGTGGCCGCCGGGTGGGCGGTGGCGCTGCTGGCCTCGGCCGTGCGCCGCGGCCGGCGACCCGTCAGGACGCCGGCCCGGGATCGGTGACGCGGGACTCGGCGAGCCGGCGCAGCGTCCTGGTCGTGGCGTGGCCGGGTCCCAGGACGCGTTCGCTGCGGCGGTGCGCGTCGGTCAGGCCGTCACGCAGCGGTTCGAGCCGGCCGCGCCGGCCCTCGATCTCGCCGAGCAGGCCGATCGCCGCGAGCGTGCGCGGATGGTCCGGACCGAGTACCTGTCGGCACGACGCCACCAGCCCGGCGGCGGTGTCCGAGGCCCGGTCGTGCGCGCCGCGCGCGTGGTCGAGGCGGGCCAGGTGCTGGCGGGTCACCAGGGTCGCGGGATGCTCGGGACCGAGCAGGGCGGTGCGCTCCCGCCACACCGACCGCAGGGTCTCGTCCGCCTCGACCCACTGGCCCTGCGCGGCGAGCACGTTGCCGATGTTGTTGCGCGTGGTGAGGGTGTCGCGGTGGCCCCGCCCGAGGATCCGCTCGCGCAGGTCGAGCGTCCGGGTGAACAGTTCCAGCGCCTCGTCGTGGCGACCCGTCTCGTGCAGCGCGCGGCCCAGGTAGTGCAGGGTCGTCAGGGTGTCCGGGTGCTCCTGGCCGAGCAGCCGCAGCCGGTCGTCCAGCACGACCCGAAGGCCCGCCTCCGCCTCGGCCGGGCGCCCCTGCGCGGCGCGGACCCGGCACAGGTCGTGGGCGATGCTGAGTATGTCGGCGTGGTCGCCGTCGAACAGTCGGCGCCCCTCGGCCAGCACCGCCTCGTAGGCCGCCGCGGCCTCGGCGAGACGTCCGGTGGCGCGCAGGTGGCGCGCGGCGACCGTCGCGGGGACCAGCAGATCCGGTGGCAGCCGCGACTCGGTGAGCGTCGCGAGTCCCCACCGCCGCCGGGCGCGCAGCATCGCCAGGCCCGCGTCGGCGTGCCCGCGCAGCCGCGACCACCGCGGCCAGGCCCGCGGGTCGCGCGGGTCGGGTTCGCGGATGGCCCGCACGAGCAGCGCGGTGACGGTCTCCAGATAGTCCTCGACCTGCCCGGACAGCTGCGCGGCCCGGCCGAGGCTGTCCCGGACGAGCGGGTGCAGCCAGAGCAGGTGCACCGGCTCGTCATCGGCGGGCGTGATGATGTGGTCGAGCAGGCCGTGGCCGGCCAGGACGCCCAGCAGGCTCCACAGCTCGGTCGCGCGCAGGCCCGGCAGCAGCGGTGAGCTGGCGAGAACCGCGGGATCGAGCAGCTCGATCGGGATCGGGTCGGCACCGAGGCAGGCCAGCAGGGTGAGCAGCGGCCGGGCCCGCGGGCGGCCCTGGGCCGCCAGCAGCGTCAGCGACAGCTCCCAGGTCGGCCCGACGAGCGCCCGCTCGCGGTCCCGGTCGGCCGCGTCGGTCGGGCGCTCGCCCGTCCAGGCTCCCGCTCCCGCTCCCGCTCCCGCCTCCGGTGCCGCCGTGCCGGCCGTGCCGGGGTCGCCGGGTGCGGCCATGCCATCGAAGTCCGGCAGGACGGACGTCGGCCCGGTGACGCGCAGCGCGCGGAGGTAGTCCGTGAAGGTGCGCGGCACCTCGGCGGCGAACGGCGCCGGCAGCCGCCGCGTCTGGACGAGATATCGCCCGGCGAGCGCGAGCGCCAGCGGCAGCCCGCCGAGGCGCCGGGCGAGATCCTCGGCGCTCGCGCGGGCGCCCGCGCCGGGGCCGGCCAGATCGATCAGCACCTGGCCCGCGTCGGACGGCTCCAGCGGGCGCAGCCGGTGGCAGCGCACCCACGGCGGCGACTGATGGTCGCCGGCGCCCGTCGACCAGGCCGTCCCGTCGCGCGTCGTCACGACGACCAGCCCGCGGCCGCCGGGGACCGGGCGCAGCCAGCCGGTGCCGTCGAGGACGTCGCCGCCGGTCGGGGCGAGGTCGGCGAGGTCGTCGGCATTGTCGAGGATCATCAGCCAGGGGTGGTCGAGGTCGACGAGCAGACGCCACACCAGATCCGGCAGGCTGCCTCGGGAGCGCTGGTCGAGGCTCGCGCCGAGCTCGACGGCGAGCGCGGTCATGCCCGCGAGGACCGCGCCCGGCCGGGCGGCGCTGATCCACCAGGTCCGCACGCCGGCCCGCCGCGCCCGCACCGCCAGCTCCAGGGCGATGGTGCTCTTGCCGACTCCCCCCATCCCGTGCACCACGTGCACCGGGCCGCTCGATCCGTCGCGGACGTCCGGTGCGGTGCCGTGGCGGGCGGTGCCGTGGGAAACGGCGCTGTCGGGAGTGGCGCTGTCGGGAGTGGCGCCGTCTGGGTTGGCGCCGTCGGGAGTGGCGATGGGGGATGGGAGATGCGCGGCCAGGACGTCGAGGATGTCGGCGCGGCCGTGGATCGCGGGCAGTCGGTCCAGGCGTCGCTCCGGTGGCGTGATCGTGAGGGCTGCGCCGAGGTCGCCGTGCCCCGGGTCGGGCGCCGCGTGATCCGAGGCGGCCCGGTCTGATGCGGCCCGGTCTGATGCGGCCCGGTCTGATGCGGCCTGGCCGAACGCGGGGCGGCGCGCGGTGGGGCTGATGGGGGCCGACGGTGGATCGGTGGGGGTGGCGGCGCCGGGCCGCGGGCCGTGCTCGCCCGCCCGCCGGTTGCGGCGCACCCGCAGCCACGTCCGCTCCCAGCGGTCCAGTTCCCGCTGGTCGGTGACGCCGCAGACCCGGACCATGTCGCGGACGAGGTCGGGCGGTTGCAGGCCGGGCAGGTGCGTCCCGCTGAAGTAGCCGCCGACGGTGCTCGAGGGCTGGTTCACCGCCCGGGCGACGGCGCGGACGCTGAGCCTCGCGCGTTCCCGTACTCCGGTCAGGGCACGACCGAAGTCCCGGCAGGACATGATGGCGTCCAGGTCAATCTCGTCAGACACGCGCATACCTCGGGCATCGCGGAGAACGTGTGCGGAACGCATTCCTGCCGCCCAATCTTGCCGCGCCGTGCTGACGCCGAACAGCCGGGTCGCCCATCGGACATGGCCGATGTGTCCTGCGCCACGCCCTCGACCTGCTGGGAGAGGGCTGGCGGCCGTCCCCGCACCCTCCGTGGGCGGCGGGTGGCGGGAACCGGCCGACACTGGTCAGTATTGCCGCCGCGGCCGGACGCCCATTGCCCGGTCGCCGGAGCGTCACCATCATGGCTCTGTTTCGGTCAGGTAACGCGCGAACGGTCAGATCGGTTGGGTATTTGTCGGCTCGCGGCATGGTGCCATTCCAGGTCGCGCCGTGGCGTGGTGTGGTGTGGCGCAGGCGGCCGACGCCGGCCCTGGGAGCCGGCGTGGACATGAGAGACTGTCCGCTCCCGCGTTGCCGCATCGCTCCAGGCCCGGCGGGACCGCGCGGGACGTCGGGACCTCGGTGCGGCCCTGGGGCTCGATGCCGGTGGGAGGGACGCGGATGACGGCGGTCGCCCCCGGTCCTGAGGCCGGGCGCCCACCCGTCGCCGATCCGTCGCCGTCCGTGCCGTCCGTGCCGTCCGTGCTGGCCGTGCTGGCCGGGCATGTGATCGTGGCCGGGCTCGGTGGTCTCGGTGTGCGGCTCGCCGAGCAGCTGCAGGACTCCGGGGTGGCGGTTGTCGGGGTGGACGACCGGCTGACCGCCGCCGCGCGCCGCCGGCTGGAGCGGGCCGGGGTGCGGGTGTTGCTCGAGAGCCCGCACGTCGCCGAGGTGCTGCGGGAGGCGGGCATCGCGACGGCGCTCGCGGTGGCGATCTGCCACGACGCGGACCTCGCGAACCTGCAGACGGCGCTGATCGCCGCCGACGTCGCCCCGGCGGTGCGGCTCGTCGTCAGCGTCAGCAACGCCCAGCTCGGCGACCAGATCGCCGACGCGCTCGACCAGGCGCGGGTGCTGAACCTGGCCGAGCTCGCCGGGCCGAGCTTCGTCGAGGCGTGCGTGCGTTCCGACGTCACGCACGCCTTCACCATGGACGACCGGGCCGACGCCGAGGTCTTCGCCGCGATCGAGGAGGAGATCACTGGAGGCGGCGCCTTCCGCGCCCGCTATGGCGATCTCACCCCGATCTCGCTGCGCCGGGCCGGCGCCCGCGACGCCGAGGTCTGCCCGCCGCGCGACACCCCCCTGCGTCCCGGCGACCGGCTGACCGTCCTGGGCCGCCTCGCCGAGTTCGACGAGCGCGGCATGGCCGTCTCCGGCCTGCACGACGCCCGCCTGTTCGCCGCGCTGGGCGACGGCGACGCGCAGGCACCCGGAGCCGCACGGCGCGGACGGGGGACGGCGGCCCGGATCCGTGAGTTCACCGCGATCATCCGCGGCGAGCTCGACCGCCCGTTCCGGCTGGCTCTCCTCGCCGTACTCACGATCATGACGGTCAGCACGGTCGTGCTGTCGCTCACCTACGCGGACCACAACAGGGCCGCCCCGCCCGGCTTCGGCCCCCTCGACGCGCTTTACCTCACCGTCGAGACGATGGTGACGGTGGGCTACGGCGACTTCAACTTCGGCGCCGCCGACGAGTGGCTGCAGGTGTTCGGCATCGGGCTGATGCTGTTCGGCGCGTTGTCCATCGCCGTCGTGTACGCGTTCATCACGAACGTCATCATCAGTCGGCGGTTGGAACGGGCGATGGGCCGCGGGCGGGCGGGGGCGGTCCGCGACCACGTGATCCTGTGCGGTCTGGGCTCGGTCGGCGTCGCGACGATGAACGGCCTGCTGCGCGCCGGTCGCCAGGTCGTCGTGATCGAGCGCGACGAGAACAACCGCTTCCTGCCGGTCGCCCGCGAGCAGGGGGTGCCGGTCATCCTCGGCGACGCGACGGTCCGCTCGACGCTGCTGGAGGCCGGCCTCGCCCACGCGACCACGATCGCCGCGCTCACCAGCGACGGGGTGGCGAACCTGGAGACGGTCCTGTCCGCCCGCGAGGCGCACGGCGACCTGCGCGCCGCCGGCGGCTCGCGCGGCACCCGCGGTGATCTGCGGGTGGTGCTGCGCGTCGTCGACGTCACCCTGGCCGATGAGGTGGAACGCCGCTTCGGCATCCACACCGCGCGCAGCGCCTCAGCGCTCGCCACGCCGTACTTCGTCGGCGCCGCGCTGGGCCACGACGTGCTGAGCACCTTCTACGTGGAGCGCACCCCGTTCCTCGTCGCCCGGATGACGGTACGCGCCGGCGGCGGGCTCGTCGGCCCGACACTGTGGGAGCTGTCCACCGGTACCCGGGTCCTCGCGGTGACGGGCGCGGCGGGGGAGCCGGACTACCGACCCGGCCGGCACACCCGGCTCGACCCCGGTGACGAGCTGCTCGTGGTCGGCCCGGTCACCGGCATCGTCGACATGGTGCGGCGCAACCAGCGTGTCGCGATGCCCGGTCAGGCGTGGACGTCGGCCGGGTAGGGGGCGAAGGTGCCGCGGTTCTCGTCGAGGGCGAGGACGCGGCCGATCTGCGGGAAGGCCCGCTGCGCGCAGCCGACCCGCTCGCACACCTTGCAGCCGATGCCGATCGGCACCGCGGCCGCCGGATCGTCGAGGTTCAGGCCGGTCGAATACACCAGGCGGCTCGCATGGCGTAGTTCGCAGCCCAGCGCGATGGCGAACGTCTTGCCCGGGCGGCCATATCGGCCATAGCCGCGGCTGACGGTGCGCGCTATCCAGAAGTAACTACGCCCGTCCGGCATGGTGGCAATCTGGGTGTGAATCCTGCCGGGGGCGGCGAGCGCCTCGTAGACATTCCACAGCGGACAGGTTCCGCCGGCCCGGGAGAAATGGAATCCGGTGGCGGACTGCCGTTTTGACATGTTACCCGCGCGGTCGACCCGGATGAACGAGAACGGGACGCCCCGGGCCCGCGGGCGCTGCAGGGTGCTCAGCCGGTGGCAGATCGTCTCGAATCCCATGCCGAAGTGCTCGGACAGCCGTTCGACGTCATACCGGAATCGTTCCGCTGTGGCGTGGAACACGTTGTAGGGGAGGATCAGGGCGGCGGCGAAGTAGTTCGCCAGCCCGATCCGGGTGAGGGTCCGCGCCGGCGGCCCGCTCAGCATGCCGTCGTCGGCGAGCCGGGTGACCAGCTCGTCGAACTCGGTGAAGGCCAGCTGCAACGCCATGCGGAACACCCGCTGACCTGGGCGAAGGTGACTCGACAGGGTCAGCACCTGGGTGTCGGGGTCGAAGCGGTGCAGCTCGTCGATGTCGAGGCTGGCCTCGCGGCCACCAGCCTCGCGGCCGGCGTCGCGGCCACCAGCCTCGCGGCCACCGGCCTCGCGGCCCTCGCCTCGCGCGTCGCCGCCGCGGGCCGGCGCGGCCTGGCCCACCTCCGGCTCCCGGATGTGAACCCGTACGCCGTGGTAGGCGAGCCGGTCGACGAGCACGGCCGGCATCCGGCTCGGGGTCAGGCCGATCTTGGTGGCGAGCCGCTCGGCGGCCTCGTCGAGCTCGGCGACGTAGTTCTGCCGCTGGTAGAAGAAGTCTCGGACCTCCTCGTCCGGCATCGGCGCGGGCGCGGCGGGCCCGACCGGCTCCGGCCCGCGCTCGCCGGTGAGCGCGGCGAGGCGCTCGTTGGCCTGCCGGTAGCGGCGATGCAGCGCGATCAGCGCGTGGGCGGTCTGCGGGAGCTGCTCGGCGAGCTGGGCGGCGTCGGCGTCCGGCACCTTCAGGCCGATCGTGCCGTCGGAGAGCACCTCACGCACCTCGGCGATGAGCCGGGTGACGTCGTGCGCGGCGAAGAAACCGGCGTCGACGCCGAACGCCTCGGTGATGCGTAACAGGACGGGGACGGTGAGCGGTCGCGAGTTGTGCTCGATCTGGTTCAGATAGCTGGGAGAGATGCCGAGCAGACGGGCCAGCTCCACCTGGCTCATGGCCCGTTCCTCGCGTAGTTCCCGCAGCCGGGTCCCGACAAACGTTTTCTGCATCCGACTCCTTCCTGGAGGGCAGGGTAGTCGCTTCGGTGCGAACGTGCCATTCGCAGGATTCGCAGACCCGGCGTGGAAGATTTGCAAGACTTGGCTCGTTGGGCCGCTCGACCACGGGGAATCACTGTGTCAGCTTCGGAGTGGTGGGTGGTCCTGGCCGATTGGCGGGGCCCGGAGCAGTGGAGGCGACATGGCCGAGACGGCAGCGACGGCGGCGGCGACGGCGGCGACGAACCCGGCGATCACGAAGGCGGCCGGGGAGCTGGCCGCCCAGTGGGCCGCCGACCCGCGGTGGCAGGGCATCGAGCGGACCTACAGCGCCGAGGACGTCATCCGTCTGCGTGGCAGCGTGGTCGAGGAGCACACCCTGGCCCGCCTCGGCGCCGAGAAGCTCTGGAAGCTGCTGCACGAGACCGAGTACATCAACGCCCTCGGCGCGCTGACCGGCAACCAGGCCGTCCAGCAGGTCAAGGCCGGGCTCAAGGCCATCTACCTGTCCGGCTGGCAGGTCGCCGCCGACGCGAACCTCGCCGGTCAGACATACCCGGACCAGAGCCTCTACCCGGCCAACTCGGTCCCGGCGGTGGTGCGCAGGATCAACAACGCGCTGCTGCGCGCCGACCAGATCACCTTCACCGAGGGTGTCGCCGACGCCCCCGACTGGCTGGTGCCGATCGTGGCCGACGCCGAGGCCGGCTTCGGTGGTGTCCTCAACGCCTACGAGCTGATGACGGCGATGATCGCCGCCGGGGCCGCCGGCGTGCACTGGGAGGACCAGCTGTCCTCCGAGAAGAAGTGCGGCCACCTCGGCGGAAAGGTGCTCATCCCGACCGGGCAGCACATCCGCACCCTCAACGCCGCCCGGCTCGCCGCGGATGTCGCGAACGTGCCGTCGCTGATCGTCGCCCGCACCGACGCCCAGGCCGCCACCCTGATCACCAGCGACATCGACGAGCGTGACCGCCAGTTCGTCACCGGTGACCGCACCGCCGAGGGCTTCTACCGGGTCAGCGCCGGCGTCGACCCGTGCATCGCCCGCGGCCTCGCCTACGCCCCCTACGCCGACCTGCTGTGGATGGAGACGTCCACCCCGGACCTCGAGGTCGCCCGCCAGTTCGCCGAGGCGATCAAGGCGCAGTACCCGGACCAGATGCTCTCCTACAACTGCTCGCCGTCGTTCAACTGGCGCGCGCACCTCGACGACGCCACCATCGCCAAGTTCCAGCGCGAGCTCGGCCACATGGGCTACCAGTTCCAGTTCATCACCCTGGCCGGCTTCCACGCGCTGAACCACTCGATGTTCACCCTGGCGCACGGCTACGCCCGCGAGGGCATGACCGCCTACGTCGACCTTCAGGAGCGCGAGTTCGCCAGCGAGGCCGACGGCTACACCGCCACCCGCCACCAGCGCGAGGTCGGCACCGGCTTCTTCGACCTGGTCAGCACCGCCATCAACCCGGCGAGCGACACCACCGCGCTGCGCGGCTCCACCGAGGAGGCGCAGTTCGCCGCCGCCGGCGGGGGGCACTGACATGCCGGCGCCACGCGGCGGACGCATCGAGGTCCTCGGCGACCCCGATGCCCCGGGCGAACGGTTCCGCGAGATCCTCACCCCCGAGGCGCTGGACTTCCTCATCGCGCTGGATGGCGCCTTCGCCGGGCGGCGGGCCGACCTGCTCGCCGCCCGGCGGGAGCGCCGTGCCCGGCTCGCCTCCGGTGCCACCACCCTCGACTTCCTCCCCGAGACGCGGTGGGTGCGCGCGGACCCGTCCTGGCGGGTCGCGGGCAGCGAGGGCGCGCCGGGGCTCGTCGACCGGCGGGTGGAGATCACCGGGCCGACGGAACGGAAGATGACGGTCAACGCGCTGAACTCGGGCGCCCGGGTGTGGCTCGCCGACTTCGAGGACGCCACCTCACCGACCTGGTTCAACGTGATCGCCGGCCAGCTCAACCTGCTCGACGCCATCCGCGGCCGGCTCGAGTTCACCACCGACGCCGGCAAGCGGTACGCCGTCGGCCCGAACCCGGCGACGATCGTCGTCCGGCCGCGCGGCTGGCACCTCGACGAGGCACACCTGCTCGTCGACGGCCGGCCGATCCCCGCGGCGCTGGTGGACTTCGGTCTGTACGTCTTCCACTGCGCCCGGCTGCAGATCGACGCGGGCTCCGGCCCGTACTTCTACCTGCCGAAGCTGGAGGGCCATCTCGAGGCCCGGCTGTGGAACGACGTGTTCGTGTTCGCGCAGGATCGCCTCGGCATCCCGACCGGCACGGTGCGCGCCACCGTGCTCATCGAGACGATCCCCGCCGCCTTCGAGATGGAGGAGATCCTCTACGAGCTGCGCGAGCACTGCGCCGGCCTCAACGCCGGCCGCTGGGACTACGTGTTCAGCATCATCAAGACGCTCGGCGTCCTGGACGGGCGGTACGTGCTGCCCGACCGGGCCCGGGTGACGATGACGGTGCCGTTCATGCGCGCCTACACCGGCCTGCTGGTGTCGACCTGCCACCGCCGTGGCGCCTACGCGATCGGTGGGATGGCGGCGTTCATCCCCAGCCGGGACCCAGGAGTCAACGCCCGCGCGTTCGACCAGGTCCGAGCGGACAAGGAACGTGAGGCCGGCGACGGCTTCGACGGCTCCTGGGTGGCACATCCCGGGCTGGTGCCGGTGTGTGAGGCGGCGTTCGACGCCCGTCTCGGCACGGCGCCGAACCAGCTCGGCGTGACCCGGTCGGACGTGTCGGTGGCCGCGTCGGACCTGCTCGACATCGCGTCGGCCGGCGCGGTCGTCACCGAGGCGGGGCTGCGCAACAACATCACGGTGGCGTTGCGCTACATCGACGAGTGGCTGCGCGGCACCGGCGCGGTGGCGATCTTCAACCTGATGGAGGACGCCGCCACCGCCGAGATCGCCCGCTGCCAGGTCTGGCAGTGGCTGCGCCACGCAACTCCGCTGGACGACGGCCGCCCGATCACCCGGGAGCTCGTCGAAGGGCTGCTCGCCGAGGAGTTCGCCGCCGTGCGCGCCGAGCGCGGCGACACCCCGAACCGTCTCGACGAGGCCCGCGAGGTGTTCGTCGCGACGGCACTGGCCGAGGAGCTCCCCGAGTTCCTCACGACGATCGCGTATGCGGAGCATCTGACCAGGGCTCCGCAGGCGCTCGCGGCCACCTGAACAGGGCTCGGTGTGGCACCCCGCTGCCGTGCCACACCGAGCCCCCTGGCGCGGTTCCGGACGGCGCGCTCAGCCGCGCAGGACTGTCTTGGTGCGCATGAGGAACTCGCCGAGGTAGCCGTCGTGGGGGGTGTCGGAGCGCATCCAGTAGGTGGGGTGGTCGCCGACGTAGACGTTGCGGATGGTCGGGTCGTCGACCAGGCGGTCCACCAGCGCCTCGTCGTGGGTCAGGGCGGTGAGGACGAGGGAGTCGCGCAGCGGTCCGGTGCCGTCGGCGGGGGACCAGGGGGCGACCCAGACGCAGGGGAAGCCCAGCTCGATGCCGGTCTGTGTGGCGTCGGGGCGGTCCACCTCGAACACCGCCGGGCGCAGCGCCGCGCCGCCGCCGGGCACGGGATCGGTGATGCCGTCGCCGCCCAGGTGGGGGGTGGTGCCGGCGGCGTGGTCGAGCAGGTAGCGCTCGAGGCGCGCGGCCTGATCGGATGGCTGGCAGGGCAGCACCGCGCGGTCGTCCTCGGGTGGCAGGCTCGGGATCGCGCCGAGCCGCTCGGCCAGCACGTCGGCGAGGCCGGTCGGGTCGGTGTCGGTGAGCACGGCCGTCGCGTTGACGCAGGCCGTTCCGCCCTCGTCGCCGATGGAGTCGACGAGGGTGTCCAGATGGTGGTGCCAGTCCTCGCCGGCGAGCAGGATCTTCGAGCGGCCGGGGCCCTGGACGAGCACGGTGGGGTCGTCGCCGTACTTGCGCACGACGTCGTCGCCGCCGTAGACGAGCGACAGGTCCGCCGCCTTGATGATCTCGTCGGCCACGGTGTGGTCGGTGGGGAGCAGCACCACCTGGTCGTCGGCGAACCCGGCCGCCCGCAGCGCGCTGACCAGCCGGAACGGGGTGAGCGGCTCGCGGCGCGATGGCCGCACGGCCACCCGGTAGCCCAGCGCCAGCGCCTGCGGCCACAGGGCGTGCACGCCGGGATGGTTGCCCGCGGCGTGCACGCCGAAGACCTCGCCGCGCCGCGTCCACACCGCCCGTCCGCCGACGGTCGCCGGGTCGTGCCAGTCGGCGACGCTGCCGGTGGGCAGGGCTTGGCGTGCGTCGCGGCCGGCGTCGACCAGCGCCCGGCGGGTGGTCCGGGTGGCGTGGCGGACGACCGAGATCGGCATGCCGGAGATCCGGCACACGGCGCGTTCATAGTCGTCGACCGCCAGGCCGCCGACCGGTTCGGTCGCGAACATCTCGCCGGCACGGGCGAGCGCGGCGAGCCGCTCGGCCGCGGGCAGCGGCTCGGCGGCACGCAGTGCGCCGATGGCCCGGTGCACGTACAGCGACGGGACCAGGCTCAGCTCGGCGACCGCCGTCCCGCCGAGATCGGTGATGGTCAGCCGGGTCCGGGAGTGGTAGGGACCGCCCGGGCCCAGCGCGTCCACCGCGATCAGTCCGGCCTCGCCGCGGGGCCCCGGCCGTGGGCTCCCCGTGGCCATCAGTAGACCCCCTCGATGACCTCGGCGTCGCCGAACACGGCGACCGGGCTGACGTCGGCGACCGAGTCGCCGACCTGGCCGGGCGGCGGCTCGATCCGGGTCGCCTCGTCGCGTTCGAGGTTGTTCGGCAGGAACGCCGAGCGGCTCACGTGGTTCATCACCACCCGGCCGCGGCTGCCGTAGGGCACACGCTCGCCGGTCTCCGGGTCGACCACCCGGAACGTGACATACGGAGAGAACGGGTCGAACACGCACGGGTCGTCCGGGGACAGGCCGATCCTCTCCGGCGCGCCAGACAGGATCATGGTGGAGCCGTACCGCCCGAACAGCCGGGGGCGCGGGAGCACCTCGGTGCGCAGCAGGGCGCGGGTGTCCGGATCCAGGTGCGCGCCGCTCCACTCGACCATGCCGATCCGCTCGTCGATGATCCGGCGCAGCCGCTCGTCGCGCACCATCCGCTCCAGTAGCGGCGGCGTGGTCACCAGCACGCCGATGTCCTGCGACTCCAGCACGGTGCGGGCCTGCGCGACCAGGTGGTCGGCGTACTCGTCGGCGAGCTCGCGGCGACCGGCGGCGAGGCACTTCTTCACCCAGCGTGGGTCGAGGTCGATCGTGTACGCCAGCCGGCCCTGCCGGTGGGCGAGTTCGCGGATGAACGTGCCGAACATGTGCGGCCCACTTGGCGCCACCGCCAGCCAGTCGGCCGCCACCGGGTAGCCGCGTTCGGCCGACTCCCGCTCGTTGCGGGCGAGCATGCGTTCCAGCCAGTCGGTCATCAGCAGCATGTGCTTGGGCGGTCCGGTGGTGCCGCCGGAGTCGAACACCCCGAACACGGCCGCGGCGCCGTCCGGCGGATGCTCCAGGGCGTAGCCACGGGGGATCAGCGCCGCGGCCGGGATGTCGCGCAGCCGGTCGACGACGTTGGGGAAGCGGGCGAGGTCGTCGACGATGTGGATGTCCTCACGCGGGTCGAAGCCGAGGCTCGGTGCCAGCTCCAGCCAGAACGGCGAGCCGGTGCGCGGGTCGAAGTGCCAGCGCATCGCCGCCTCGATCAGGTCCGACTCCGCGGGCACCTGGTCCAGCGGGCCGGCCAGGGCGGCCTCGTTCCCCGGCGCACGCGCGGCGCCGCGCCCCGTCCGGGCCGGCGCCGCCCTGGTAGACGAACGCGTCGCGCGCCCCCTGCCGGCCGAGGTCCGCGCCGGGTCGGTCGTTCGGGTGGAATCTGCCTGTCGTGTGCCCATCGACGTGCCGCCTCCCGCGGCCGGCGCGAGCCATGGCGGGCGGCTCTCACCCGGCCATCGCGGGAGTGGTCGCACCGGTTCTGCCCGCGGGTCGCGCGGGGCGGGACCGCGACGCACCGCGGCCGGCGGCCACCCACAGCTCGAGCTCTCCTACGAGTGCAGGTCGCGGCGGCGGGCGTGTCAACCGCAGTGATCGCCGGCGCCGGGCGCCGGGGCGCCGCTCACGCGCCGGCGGAGCACACCCGCAGCGGGCCGGCACGCAGGGCGGCCATCGCCTCGTCGACGAGCGGGACGAGATCGGAGCCGGGGGGCATCGACGCCCACGCGTCGACCACCACGTTGATCGCCGCGAGCGCGCAGGCGGTGGCGACGCGGGTCGAGAGGTCCGTCGGGGCGCGGCCGAGGCGGGTCGCGAGCACCTCGGCCAGGGCGCGCTCGCTGGTGCGGGACGCCTCGACGAGCACACCGCGGACGCGGGGGAGTTCGGTGATCAGGAGCAGCAGCGAGCGGACGACCTCCGGGTCGTTGTCGAGGTTGCGCCACATGTCGACCATCGCCCGGCCGAGGGCGTCGGCGGGATGCTCCTCGGCGGGTCGCGCGCGCATGGCTTCCACGAGCACGGCCAGCTCGAAGTGGACGGCCTCGCGGAGCATGTCCTCCTTGAACGGGAAGTAGCGAAACACGGTGCGCGGGCTCATGTCGACCGCGGCCGCCACATCCTCGACCGTCGTCGCGTCGTAGCCGCGGGACATGAACAGCTGCAGCGCCGCGTCCGCGATGCTGGCGCGGATCCGCGCCCGCCGGCGCTCCGCCCGGGACAGCTCGCCGGGGTTCGTCCCCATCGCCTGGCCGGTCGGCGCGTCCGTGGCAGCGCCGTGTTCCGCCGGATCACCCACCCTTCGATCATATCGCTCCGCCCAGGTGATTGTCATCTCTGTCGGTTTGGCAGAGCTGACAAAATGGCACCTATGTCGGAGAGTGGTGGAGGAAGCCCGGACGACCTGAAGGGACATCGGCTCATGTCCACAGCAACGGGCGCGGAACACGCGCCGCGCCACGAGGACCACCCGGGGAGGTCGCGTCACGCCTCCCGCGAGGCCGGGACGACGCCGCCGGGCGGGGCGGCGGGCCGTCGAGGTCATCCGTGGTTGACCCTGGTGAGCGTCGCGCTCGGCGTGATCATGGTCGGCCTCGACGCGACCGTCGTGTCGATCGCCAACCCGCGCATCGCCGAGGACCTGCACGCTTCCCTGTCGGACCTGCAGTGGGTGACCAACTCCTACCTGCTGGCCCTGGCGGTACTGCTCATCCCCGCCGGCAAGCTCGGCGACCGGTTCGGCCGGCGGCGGATCTTCCTGATCGGGGTCGTCGGCTTCGCCCTGACCTCGCTCGGGGTCGGCCTGGTCGGCTCCATCACGGGCGTGATCGTCTTCCGCGCCCTGCAGGGGGTGGCCGGCGCGCTGCTGATGCCGAACACGCTGGCCATCCTGCGTTCGGCCTTCCCGCCGGAGAAGCTCAACATGGCCATCGGCGTGTGGGGCGGTGCCTCGGCGATCTCCATCGCGGCCGGGCCGATCATCGGCGGCCTTCTCGTCGAGCATGTGAGCTGGGAGTCCGTCTTCATTATCAACATCCCGGTCGGGGCGGTCGCGCTCGTCGTCGGCCTGCTGGTCCTCGCCGAGAGCCGGGACGAGTCGGGGCCGCACCATCTGGACGTCCCCGGCCTGCTGACCCTCGCCGGCGGCCTGTTCGCCCTCGTCTTCGGCATGATCAAGGCGCAGAGCTGGGGCTGGGACTCCGGACGGACGATCGGGTTCCTCGTCGCCGCCGCCGTCCTGCTCGTGGCGTTCGTGCTGATCGAGTCCCGGGTGCGCGCGCCGCTGGTGCCCATGCGGCTGTTCCGCAACCGCTCGCTCAGCCTGAGCACGCTCATCGTCGTCCTGACGTTCCTCGCGCTGTTCGGCGTGCTGTTCTTCCTCACGCTGTACCTGCAGAACGTGCACGGCTACTCCGCGGTGCAGGCCGGGGTGCGCACCCTGCCGCTGTCCGCGGTGTTCATGGTCAGCAGCCCGCTCGGTGCCGCCCTCAACGCCCGCTTCGGCCCGCGGGTGCCGATCGCGGCCGGCATGACCCTGCTCGTCGGGGCCTTCGTGCTGCTCACCCAGCTGGAGCCCGACTCGTCCTACCACCTGCTCTGGCCGGCGTTCGTCGCGATCGGCGTCGGGGTCGGACTCACCGTGACGGCCGCCTCCGACGCGATCGTCGGCAACGCGCCGGTGGCCGACTCCGGCGTCGCCGGCGGCCTGCAGTCGACGGCCACCCAGCTCGGCGGCGTCCTCGGCACCGCCATCCTCGGCTCGGTGCTGGCCAGCCGGGTCGGCTCGGTGCTGGGCGACCGGCTGGTCGCCGCCGGCGTCCCGGCGGCGCAGGCCGAGCGGCTCACCCAGGCCAAGGAGGCCGTCGGGCAGGGCCTGGTACCGCCGGTGCCCGGGGCGTCCGACGCGCTGCGCGCCGCCGTCGAGTCCGGCAGCCACGCCGCGTTCATGAGCGGACTGCACGTCTCGATGGTGATCGGCGCCGCGCTGTCCGCTGTCGCGCTGCTGCTCGCGCTGCTGATCCGTCCCGGGGAGAACGCCGGGTCCGGGGTCGTCCACGTCTGACGGCCGTGCTCACCAGACGCCGCTGGGGCAACCCTCCCGGCGAGGGCGTGGTC
>NZ_FZMO01000238.1 GCF_900197875.1 Frankia canadensis
GTGTGGTCCGGGGTCGGAGTGGTTTGGGCATGCGGGCGGCTCGGGGGGTGTTTGGTTGGTAGACATAGCGAGCCGCATCCGGGGGTCGGGCGACGTAGCGTCGGTTGCGGGGGAGTGCGTGGGTGCCGCCGCCGGGCGGTGGGCGTGGGTCGTCCCGCCTGGCGTGGGGTCTTGGACAGGCCGGGCCGGCGGAGCACCGGTCGCGCGTACCCCGTGAGCGGTGCCGAACCCGGCTCAGCCGAGTCGGTCAGCCGAGCCGACCGGCCGGCGTGCTGGCTCGGTCGAATCGCTGTACCGGCCCCGGCCGGGTATGGCGTCGTTGGATCCCGTTGACCTGGAGGTTCACCGCGAGCACCGAAGCGTCCTCAGCCGAGACGCCCCGCCTGGACGGCGAGGTGTCGCACTCCGCCCATCCCGCCGCTCCGCATCCTGACACCTCGTCATTCGACACCCGGTATCCGGACTCGGACCGTCCTGTCCCCGACCCTCGATCGCGCAGCGGACTCCCCTCGCCATCCCGGCCGGCAGCGGCAACCGAAACGGCCGCAGCAGCCGAGACGGCGCCGTCCGCCGAGTCGGCGCCGGCTACCGCGACGGAGTCGGCGGTGACGGGCTCGGTCTCGGTGGACGCGTCCGTGGGATGGGTGCGGCGGATCGGGCGGTCGGTGATGGTGTACCGGCGCAACGTGATCCTCGCGTTCGGGGCCGCGTTGCTCGGCACTTTGGTCACGGCGGCGGTGCCGTTGGTCGAGCGGCAGGTGATCGACAACGTCGTCGTCGCTCATCGGCACTCGCTGACGCCGTATCTGATCGTGCTGATCGCCTCGGCGTTCGCGATCTTCGGGTTGGCGTTCGTGCGGCGGTACTTCGGCGGTGTGCTCTCCCTCGACGTCCAGTACGACCTACGCGACCAGGTGTTCGCCACGATCGAGGGACTCGACGGGGCCCGGCAGGATCAGGTCTCGACGGGGCAGGTCGTCAGTCGGGCGATCTCCGACGTCGGCGCGGTCCAGGGGCTGCTCTCCTACCTGCCGATGATCACCGGGAACCTGGTGCTGTTCGTCGCGTCCATAGTCGCGATGGCGTGGCTGTCGCCGATGCTGACGCTCATCGCGCTCGCCATGGGACCCGCGCTGTACGTGCTGGGGTATCGGTCGCGCAGCACGGTCTTTCCGGCGACCTGGGCGGCGCAGCAGCAGGCGGGTGAGGTCGCGGGGGCCGTCGAGGAGGCGGTCGCCGGGGTCCGGGTGGTCAAGGGCTTCGGGCAGGAGTCGCGGGAGCTCGACCGGATCGCCGCGCATGCCCGGTGGCTGTTCGCGCTGCGGATGCGGGCTGTGTGGATCACCAGCCGGTTCGCCGCGGCCATGCAGGCGGTGCCGGCGCTCGGGCAGGTCGCGGTGCTGGCGCTCGGCGGTTGGCTCGCCCTCACCGACCGGATCACCCTCGGCACGTTCCTCGCGTTCAGCACCTACCTCGGCGCCCTCATCGGCCCGACCCGCACCCTCGCGGGACTGCTCACCGTCGGCCAGCAGGCCAAGGCCAGCACGGTCCGCATCTTCGAGATCATCGACTCCCGCTCGACGATCACGGACGCGCCGGACGCCACCACCCTGCACCCGGACGACGTCCGCGGGCTCGTCGAGCTGGACGGCGTCACGTTCGGCTACCGGCCGGGGCAGCCGGTGCTGCGGGACATCAGCCTGCGCGTCGAGCCGGGGGAGACGGTCGCGCTCGTCGGCACGTCCGGCTCCGGCAAGTCGACGATCTCCCAGCTGCTTCCCCGGTTCTACGACCCGCAGGCCGGCGCCGTCCGCCTCGACGGCCATGACGTCCGCACGCTGACGATCGCCTCGGTGCGCGCCCAGCTCGGCGTCGTGTTCGAGGACAGCTTCCTGTTCTCCGACTCCGTGCGCGCCAACATCGCCTACGGGCGCCCCGACGCCACCGACGAGCAGATCGTCGCCGCCGCCCGCGCCGCCCAGGCCGACGGCTTCATCACCGCCCTGCCGAACGGCTACGACACCGTCGTCGGCGAGCAGGGCCTCACCCTCTCCGGCGGCCAGCGCCAGCGGGTCGCGCTCGCCCGCGCCCTGCTCACCGACCCGCGGGTGCTGATCCTCGACGACGCGACCTCCGCCGTCGACGCCCGCATCGAGGCCGAGATCCATAACACTCTGCGCGAGGTGATGCGCGGGCGCACGACGCTGCTCATCGCGCACCGGCGCTCCACCCTGCACCTCGCCGACCGGATCGCCGTCCTCGACGCCGGCCGCATCGTCGACCTCGGCACCGAGGACGAGCTCGCCGAGCGCAGCCCCCTGTTCCGCCGCCTGCTCGCCGGCCCCGGTGACACCCTCGCCGAGGACCCCGACGACACCGCGGACCAGTCCGGCCCGGCGCCGCTCCAACCGTCCCAGCCGGCGGACGCCAAGCCGCACGCCGGGGACGGGACATCCACATCGACAGGCAGCACGACGGAGAAGGCCAACGGCGGCCGTCAGGACACCGGCGCGGACGCGGCGGGAATCGTGGGACGGGGCACAGGCGTGGCCGGGTCTGGCGGGCGCGGGCCCAGCGGATCCGGGTTCGGTGGCACAACTGCGGCACAGGGAATCGGTGGCGGAACGCCGAGGCAGGGATTTGACGGTGGGCCGCCGGGACGCGGGTTCGCGGCGCGGGCGATGAACGGCGGTGGGGCGTTCGGGGATCTCCCGCCGACGCCGGAGCTGCTCGCCCGGGTCGACGCGCTGCCGCCGGCCGAGGACGACCCGAGGATCGACCAGGCGGCCGCGGCGGAGCCCGATCCGGGGTTCACGCTCGCCCGGCTGCTGCGCTGGGTTCGTGTCCCGCTCGTCGTCGGCCTGCTGCTCGTCGCCCTCGACACGGTCGCGGGGCTCGCGCTGCCGGCGCTGGTGCGCCACGCCGTCGACGCGGGCGTGAGCGCCGGCGCGCGGGACGTGCTGTTCGCCACCGCCGGCGTCGCCCTCGCCATCACCCTCGCCGACTGGGTCGTGCAGATCTGGCAGACCCGGGTCACGGGCCGGATGGGCGAGCGGCTGCTCTACGTCCTGCGGGTCAAGACGTTCGCCCAGCTCCAGCGGCTCGGCCTCGACTACTACGAACGCGAGCTGGCCGGCCGGATCATGACCAGGATGACGACCGACGTCGACGCCCTGTCCACGTTCCTGCAGACCGGCCTGACCACGGCGATCGTCAGCCTGCTGTCGTTCTTCGGGGTCATGATCGCGCTGCTGATCCTCGACATCGAACTCGCGCTCGTCGTGATGGCCGTCCTGCCGGTGCTGATCGTGGCGACCATCGTGTTCCGGGCTCGCTCGTCCGCGGCCTACACCGAGGCACGGGAACGGGTCAGCGCGGTCAACGCGTCGCTGCAGGAGAACCTGACGGGGCTGCGCGTCGCGCAGGCGTTCGGCCGCGAGGACGTCAACCAGCAACGGTTCCGCGAGCTCGCCGACGCCTACCGACGGTCGCGCGCCCGCGCCCAGCGGATGATCGCGTCGTACTTCCCGTTCGTCGAGTTCCTGTCCCGGATCGCGCTCGCGCTCGTGCTCGGCGTCGGCGCGCATCTCGTCGTCCGCGGCTCGCTCACCGCCGGTGGGCTGCTCGCGTTCATGCTGTACGTCAACCTGTTCTTCTCGCCCGTCCAGCAGCTGTCCCAGGTCTTCGACGGCTACCAGCAGGCGATGGTCGGCCTGCGCCGGCTGTCCGACCTGCTACGCACCCCGACGTCCACCCCGCCGGCGGAGTATCCCCGTCCGGTCGAGGGCCGGCTGAGCGGCGAGATCGTGCTCGACGACGTTCGCTTCGCCTACACCCTCGCCAGCCGCTCCGACGGCGAGACCCGCACCAGGCTCGCCCCGACGAACGCGGTGGACGGTGTCAGCCTGCGCATCGCCCCTGGAGAGACGGTCGCGTTCGTCGGGGAGACGGGCGCCGGAAAGTCGAGCGTGCTCAAGCTGATAGCCCGCTACTACGACGTCACCGGCGGGGCGATCCGGATCGACGGGGTCGACGTGCGGGAGTTCGATCTCTCCTCCTACCGGCGCCGGCTCGGTGTCGTGCCGCAGGAGCCGTTCGTCTTCTCCGGGACGGTCCGCGACGCCATCGCCTACGCCCGTCCGGACGCCACCGACGACCAGGTCCGCGAGGCCGCCCGCGCCGTCGGCGCCGACACGTTCATCGCCACCCTGCCCGACGGCTACGACCATCCCGTCGGCGAACGGGGACGTGGCCTGTCCGCCGGCCAGCGCCAACTGCTCGCCCTCGCCCGCGCCGAGCTCGCCGACCCGGACATCCTGCTGTTCGACGAGGCGACCGCGGCCCTCGACCTCGCCACCGAGGCCGCCGTCACCGCCGCCGCCGAGGCGCTCGCCACCCGGCGGACCACCGTCGTCATCGCCCACCGGCTCACCACCGCCGCCCGCGCCGACCGGGTCGTGGTCATGGCGGACGGGCGGATCGCCGAGCAGGGCACCCACGACGAACTCGTTCAGGCAGGTGGCGTCTACGCGCGGCTGTGGGCGGTGTTCACCGCCGAGGGCGCGCCGGGGATCACCGGCGCGGGCCATTCCGCGATGGCATGATTCGACCTCCGCATGCCGGGGGAGACAGTGCCCAGGGGGAGCGACCATGGGACGGTCGGCATCGGCGTCGCGCCGAGAAGCGCCGACCGCGGCCGAGAGGTTCGAGAGGGAGGGACATCATGCCGACCGACCTGCCGACCGACCTGCCGACCGACGTCCTCGTGCTCGACATCGCCTGGCCGGAGCTTCCTCGTGATCTCGCCAGCCCCGAGGAACTCGCCGACCTGCTCGACGCCAGTCTGTGGCAGCGGGCCGGCATCGCCTTCGTGGACGAGAACCGCCTGGAACTGCGCGTCCACCACCCCGAGGACGTGGAGGCCTTCGCCGCCGACCTCGCCGACCGGCTTTCCCTGCTCGGCATGCCCGACCGGACCTACCTGTCCTGGCGCGACGAGCTCGGCGTGCACCGCCGCTCCGTCACCGGCCGCCGGGTCGCCACCGCCCGTCGCCGCGTCGGCCGCGTCGCCTGAGTGGCCGTGTCGCCTGAGTGTGGGTCAGGCCGCCGGGTGCGGTGAGTCGCCGGCGGTGGGGCGAGGATCCTTGCCGGTGGCGAGGGCCAGGGCGGCGCGGGCGATCGCGGTGCCGTACCGGACGGCGCCGGCGGCGACGACCGGGCACGCCACCATCGGCGGCTCGACCTTCGGGCAGAAGTGGACGCCGTCCGGGCTGCGGACCGTCACCTGACCGCCGGGCCCGCAGGTCTCCCCGGCGACGCAGGGCAGCATGGGCGTGAAATGGCCGGTCGCGGTGGTGACCGCCCGGCCGGCGGGGGCGACCCGGGTGCGCGGCCAGGACGCCGCGATCTCCCGCCACACCCGGTCCAGCGGCGTCAGGCCGGCGGCGTCGACCTCCTGGTCGCGACGCGGCGGCGCTTCGACGAGGATCACATCAGCCCCGTAGTCCGTCAGCAGCCGCACCGCCTCGGTGACGTCCTGCCGGTAGGCGGTGATCAGATCGCGCCCCTGCATGCAGGCCGTGCCCTGGTTGCCGGAGAACGCGAGCGCCACCACGGTCGGCCGCCAGCGCCGGACCTGGTCACGGATGTCCGTCAACCAGTCGCAGGGCGCCGTCCCACCCCACGTCCGCACGAGCACCTCGTTGCGGTGATCCGCGAGCACCGCAACGAGGTGCTCGTGCGGACGTGGGGTGGGAC
>NZ_FZMO01000543.1 GCF_900197875.1 Frankia canadensis
CCGCAACCCCTACGGTCAGCCCCCACCCACCCGCCGCAGGACATGACCGCGGGCTGCGGCGGCGGTCTGAGCACGCACCATCGGCAATCGGGCCGGCGGCTCGGGTCGGCGGGTCACTGCGGGCGAGACGCGCGGCGGGCCGGGATCAGCTGGTGGCGATGCCGATCGCGCGGCGGACGCCGGTCAGGACCGGGCGGGCTCGGTCGCGCGCCTGCTCGGCGCCGGTGGCGAGGATCACATCCAGCTCGCTCCCGGGGGCGACCAGCTCGTCGTAGCGCTCGCGCAGCGGGGACAGCCAGGAGCTGACGGCCTCGAACAGGGCGTTCTTCAGCTCACCCCAGCCGGTGCCGCCCTGCTCCAGGCGGGCCCGCATGTCCTTGACCTCCTCCGGTGTGGCGAAGTTCTCGTAGAGCGCGAAGGCCGCCGAGGTGTCGGGGTCCTTCGGGCCCTCCACCGGGGTGCTGTCGCTCACGATGCCGCGAACGAGCTTGCGCAGCTGCTTTTCCGGGGCGAACAGCGGAATGGTGTTCCGGTAGGACTTGCTCATCTTGCGGCCGTCGACACCGGGCAGCGCCTTCGCCGAGACACCGGCGGGATAGATGCCCTTCGGAACCGTCAGGCTGAAGCTGTCTCCGTAGAGGTGGTTGAACGTACCGGCGATGTCCGCAGCGTATTCCACGTGCTGCGTCTGGTCCTGCCCGACCGGCACGACGTCGGTGTTCATGATGAGAATATCGACGGCCATGAGAATGGGGTAGTTGAAAAGCCCCATGTTGACGCCGGCGTCCAGGTCCGTTGCTCCGGACTCGGCGTTGCGGTCTCGTGCGGCCTTGTAGGCGTGGGCCCGGTTCATCAGACCCTTGGCGGTGACGCAGGACAGCACCCACGACAGCTCGAAGATCTCGGGAACATCGGACTGGCGGTAGAAGATCGTGCGGGCCGGATCCAGGCCCAGCGCGATCCAGGTGGCCGCCACCGACCGGGTGTACGTCGCCAGCTCCACGCGATCACGGATCGAGGTCAGGGCGTGGTAGTCCGCGATGAAGTAGATCGACTCGTAGGTCGAGGTGAGCTCCAGCGAGGGCCGGATCGCTCCGATGTAGTTCCCGAGGTGCGGCTCACCGGTCGGCTTGATCCCGGTGAGCGCCACCTTGCGCTGCTCCGCTGCCATGGATGCGCAGTCTACGGACGTCGCGGGTGCCGCCGCCGCTGCCTCAGGCGTCGCCGCCGAACAGACCGGTCACCGAGCCGTCCTCGAAGACCGCCTTGATCGCGGCGGCGAGCAGCGGGGCGATCGACAGCTCGGTGATCTTGTCGATGCGGGCCTCGCTCGACAGCGGCAGGGTGTTGGTGAGCACGACCTCGCTGATCTCCGAGTTCTTCAGCCGGTCGGCCGCCGGACCGGACAGCACCCCGTGGGTGGCGGCGGCGATGACATCCGCGGCGCCGTGCGCCTTGAGCGACTCCGCGGCCTTGGTGATCGTGCCGGCGGTGTCGATCATGTCGTCGACGATGACGCAGGTACGGCCGCGGACCTCGCCGACGACGTCGAACATCTTGACCTGGTTCGGGACATCCGGGTCACGCCGCTTGTGGATGATCGCCAGCGGGCAGCCCAGCCGGTCGGTCCAGCGCTCGGCCACCCGCACCCGGCCCGAGTCCGGCGCGACGACGGTGACCTCGGAGGTGTCGAGCTTGTTCTCGATGTAGTCCGCCAGCAGCGGCAGCGCGAACAGATGGTCCACGGGGCCGTCGAAGAAGCCCTGGATCTGCGCGGTGTGCAGGTCGACGGACATGAGGCGGTGGGCGCCGGCGGTCTTGAACAGGTCGGCGACGAGCCGAGCGGAGATCGGCTCCCGGCCGCGGTGCTTCTTGTCCTGGCGCGCGTACGGGTAGAACGGCGCGACGACGGTGATGCGCTTCGCGCTCGCCCGCTTCAGCGCGTCCACCATGATCAGCTGTTCCATCAGCCAGGTGTTCACCGGCGCCGAGTGGCACTGCAGGACGAACGCGTCGCAGCCGCGGACCGACTCCTCGAAACGCACGAAGATCTCGCCGCTGGCGAACTCGTAGGCGTTGGTCGGCACCGGCGTGACGTCGAGCTCGGCCGCTACCTCGGCTGCCAGCGCCGGGTGGGAACGCCCGGAGAACAGCATCAGGTTCCGCCGGTTCTCGGTCTGGTAGGCCACCGCGTGTCTCCTCGGGCGTGAAGGATGATCAGACTGCTGTGCGCGATGCGCCGGCCCGGCTGTTCGCGCGGCCGGCAGCCGAGGGCGTATCCGGGTGGTACCCGGTGCCGCGCTGATTAGCGCGCCGGCGTGGGTGACCGGACGCAGCCCAGGCCGTGAGCATCCCCTCGCTGGTCAGAAGGTTGGAGGCCGACCCTTCTACGTTCTGCTTCCGGCGCCCGGAACGCCAGCGATGCCGGGCTCGGGCAGCCTGGTGTGCGCCAAGTCACCGGCGGAATCACGGTCCGCAGCGGGTAGGTCCGCCGGCCGCGGCGATTCCGGCACGGTCGGTCGCGAACCAGCCGCGGGTGCGGGTGCGGCGACGGTGGGCGCCCCGGCCGCCGAGGCCGCCGAGGCCGCCTGGTCGGCGGGGGAGCCAGGGCGGCGTCGGGCCACCCAGTCCTCGATGACGCGCTGACGGCCCTCCCGGATGGCCAGTGCCCCGGGCGGCACGTCCTCGCGGATGACGGCGCCGGCGCCCGTGTAGGCACCGTCTCCGACGGTCACGGGGGCGACGAGCATCGTGTCGCTGCCGATGCGGACATCCGAGCCGATGATCGTGCGGTGCTTGGCGACGCCGTCGTAGTTCACGAACACCGAGGTGCAACCGATGTTGCTGCGGTCGCCGACGACCGCGTCGCCGACGTAGGCCAGATGGGGGACCTTCGTCTCCTCACCGAGCTCGGCGGACTTCGTCTCCACGAAGGCCCCGATCTTGCCAGCGCGGCCGAGCCGGGTGCCGGGGCGCAGATGGCTGTAGGGGCCGACGGTGGCGTCGGCGCCGATCTCGGCACGCTCGGCGGTGGTGCGGATGACGGTCGCGCCGGGGCCGACGACGGTGTCGGTGAGAGTGCACTCGGGGCCGACCGTCGCCCCGCGGGCGACGTGGGTGCGGCCGTGCAGGGAGGTGTGCGGAGCGATCGTCGTGTCCGGCTCGAGGGTGACATCCGCGTCGATCCAGGTGGTCGCCGGATCGATGATCGTGGTGCCGCCACGCATCGCGGCCTCGACGACCCGGTCGCGCAGGGCCCGGCCGGCGGCGGCGAGCTGGACCCGGTCGTTGACGCCGGCCGCCTCGGCCGGGTCGGCGACGCTGCGGGCCGCCACCGGCTCGCCGTCGCCGACCAACAGGGCGACGACGTCCGTCAGGTACTCCTCGCCCTGGGCGTTGTCCCTGGTCAGACGGGCCAGAGCGGCCTGGAGCGAACCGGCGCGGAAGGCGTAGACGCCGGTGTTGATCTCGCGGATGGCCGCGGTCGCTGCGTCGGCGTCGCGGTGCTCGACGATCGCCCGCACCCCTCCGTCACCGTCCCGCACGACCCGGCCGTAGCCGGTGGCGTCGTCGAGGACGGCGGTCAGCACGGTCGCGGCGGCGTCGGTGGCGTCGTGGTGCTCGGCGAGGGCGGCGAGCGTCGCCCCGGTGAGCAGTGGGGTGTCACCCGGCAGCACGATCACCGTGTCCCGCTCCGCGAGGCCGTCGAGCGCGCCGAGCGCGACCCGCACGGCGTGACCCGTGCCGAGCTGGCGGTTCTGCACGGCGGTGACCGCCATGGGCGCCTGCTCGGCGAGCATGGCCGTGACCTGCTCCCGGCCGTGGCCGATGACGACGGCGGTCCGGGTGGCGGCGAGGGCGGCGGTGGCCTGCAGGACGTGCCCGAGCAGCGCGCGCCCCGCGACGCGGTGCAGCACCTTCGGCGTAGCCGAGCGCATCCGCTTACCCTCGCCCGCTGCCAGGATGATGACGGCCGCCGGACGTGGTGAGGTCACGCGATCTCCCGGGTCTCTGATCGGCACGATCTTCGATCGGCACGGTCTGTGATCGGCACGGCGATGGGGCGACGGGGACCACAGTACCGCGACGTTCCGGTGGCTCACGGGGAGGCGACGTTCGCCGTCTGGGTCTGCCTGTCCGGGTCTCCGTGCCGGCGGGTCATCGGTGGTCCGCCTCCGCGGTGTGCGACCCGAGTGCCGGGCGGATGCGCCATCCGGTCCGCGGTGGGGATCCGCAATGTAGTGGGTGCCGGGCACACGGGCGACGTGGATGGGAACCGCCTGGGCGCGGGCGGCGGAATTCGTGGATCCGGCGGCCTGACCGGCGCGGCGATACTTCCCGCCAATTTTTTGTGATGGTATTACTGGTAGTACTCCGGCTGTGCTCCGCCGCCACGACTCGAACGTGGACTAAGAGAACCAAAATCTCCTGTGCTGCCGATTACACTACGGCGGACCGCGGGGAAAACATGGCAACTCTACCATCGCGGGTGGCGCGGACGATAAAAGTCGGCCCAGCCGTCATCGCTGCCGCCCTCGCGCTGCCGTGCCTCGCCCGCGCGGCGGTCCCGCTGGAGAGAGCACATCTGGGCGCCTGCCTACGGGGTGGCGCCAGCGGGTGTCGATGGCGGGGCGGGTGTCCCGTCCAGGCGTAGTTCCACGGTGTGGTGGTTCGGGTCCGTACATGTGGCCGGTCCGGTGGGCACCGATCGCGGTTCCGTGGCCGCCGGAGCGCGTCTGCGGGTTGGTCCGCGTCTGCCGGGCGGATCTCCGGCTGGGCGGATCTCCAGTCGGGCGGCGCCGTTGCTCGGCAGGGGGCCGCTGGTGGTGACCGGGGGTCGTCGGGCGGCCGGCAGGCGCGCGGCCCCCTCGGCGAGCACGGGACCGCTCGGTGAGCGCGCGGGGGTGTGGGCCGTTTGCGCGGTGGACGTCGGTGATGGGGACTGTTGTCATATCGGCGGGCTACCGTGACCGATGGAGTGCCGGTGCAGTGAACCCGCCACAATGGCGGGACCTGCCGCGATGGACGGGACGAGGCGATGACCGCAACCGACACGGTGACCCAGGGTGATAATCGGGCGCCGGATGACGCCCGGGGACCCGACGGGAACCGGGCCGCGCGCCGCGCGGATCCCGCCAACACCGGTAAGGCCACCCGGCCGCGCTCGATGGCCAAGGCCCGGGCCGAGCAGGTCATCCTGCTCCTGGTGATCGTCGTCCCGCTCGCCGCGCTCGTGGCCGCGATCCCGGCCCTGTGGGGTCGATGGATCTCCTGGCGGGACGTCATCCTTGCCGCGGTCTTCTACGCGATCAGCGGCCACGGGGTGACCGTCGGATTCCACCGCTATCTGACGCATCGCGGCTTCCGGACGTCGCGACCGGTGCGGATCGCCCTGGCGGTGGCCGGCAACATGGCGATCGAGGGGCCGGTGATCCGCTGGGTCGCCGACCACCGCCGCCATCACGCGTTCAGCGACGCCGAGGGCGATCCGCACTCGCCGTGGCGCTACGGTCCCGGCACCTGGTCCATGCTCAAGGGTCTTTACCACGCGCACGTCGGCTGGCTGTTCGACCTGGAGCAGACCGATCAGCGCCGGTTCGCCCCGGACCTGCTGGATGATCCGGACATCGTCCGGGTCAGCCACTCGTTCGGGCTCTGCGCGTTCGTCAGCCTGGCCGCGCCCGCGCTCATCGGCGGGCTGTGGGGCGGCTCGTTCGAGGCCGCGGCGCAGGCGTTCTTCTGGGCGAGCCTGGTGCGGGTCGCGGTGCTGCACCACGTCACCTGGTCGGTGAACAGCATCTGCCACGTTCTCGGTTCCCGGCCGTACCGCAGCCGCGACCGGTCGACGAACGTGTGGCCCCTCGCGCTGCTGTCCATGGGCGAGTCCTGGCACAACCTGCACCACGCCGAGCCGACGTCGGCCCGCCACGGGGTACGTCCGTGGCAGATCGACACCAGCTTCTATCTGATCAAGCTGATGGAGACGCTGCGCCTGGTGCGGGACGTGCGCTGGCCGGACCCGGCGCGCCTCGCCGCCAAGCGGATCACCGCCCAACCCGCTGCGGCTGCCGAACCCGCGGCGTAGCCGCTACGCGCGGCATGGCCGTTGCGCGCGGCGTCAGCCGGCGATCTCGGTGAGCTCGAACCAGCGTGCCTCCAGGGCCGAGGTCTGCGCCTCGGCCTCCCGGAGTTCGTCGGTGAGCCGGCCGAGCCCCGTGTAGTCGCTCTGGTCGTGGGCCGCCATCCGCTCGTGGATGGCGGCGATGCGCTCAGAGAGCCGGTCGAGCTTGCGTTCCGTCGCGCTGAGCTCCTTGCGCGCGGCGCGTTCCTCGGCGGCGGACGGACGTGGTGCGGAGGCCGACGTGTCGGCGTTCGGCCCCGCCGCTCCTCGGGCGTCCGACCCCGTTCTGGCGCCTGCACCGCCTCCGCCTCGGGCGTCGGCCGTGCCCCGGCTCGTCGAGGAGGCCGTCCCGCGCAGCCGCAGGTACTCGTCCACGCCGCCGGGCAGATGGCGCAGCCGGCCGTCGATGATCGCGTACTGCTGGTCGGTGACGCGTTCCACCAGGTAGCGGTCGTGCGAGACGACGATGAGCGTGCCCGGCCAGGAGTCGAGCAGGTCCTCCATCGCGGCGAGCATGTCGGTGTCGACGTCGTTCGACGGCTCGTCGAGGATGAGGACGTTGGGTTCGGACAGCAGCACCAGCAGCAGCTGCAACCGGCGCTTCTGCCCGCCGGACAGGTCGCTGACCCGAGCCGAGAGGTGCTCGCGGGCGAAGCCGAGGCGCTCGAGGAGCTGCGCCGGGGTCAGCTCCCGGCCGTCGACCACGTAGGTCGTGCGGGTGCGGGCCAGCACGTCGCGCACCCGGTCGCCCGCGATGTCGTCGAGCTCGCGGAACTGCTGGTCGAGCACGGCCAGCCGGACGGTCTTGCCCTGCTTCACCCGGCCCGCCGTGGGTGCGACAGTGCCGGCGACGAGCCCGAGCAGGGTCGACTTGCCCGCGCCGTTCGCGCCGAGGATCGCCGTGCGCTCGCCCGGCGCGATCCGCCACTCGACGTCGCGCAGCACCTCGCGCCCGTCGAACGACACCCCCGCGTCCAGCAGGTCGATGACGTCCTTGCCGAGCCGCGCGGTCGCCATCCGGGCCAGCTCCAGCCGGTTGCGGGGCGGCGGGACGTCCTGGATGAGCTGGTTGGCGGCCTCGATGCGGAACTTCGGCTTGGAGGTGCGGGCGGGGGCGCCGCGCCGCAGCCAGGCCAGCTCCTTGTGCATGAGGTTCTGCCGCTTCGCCTCGGCGGCCGCGGCCTGCCGGTCGCGCTCGACCCGTTGGAGCACGTAGGCGGCGTAGCCGCCCTCGAACGGCTCGACGATCCGATCGTGGACCTCCCAGGTCGTCGTCGCGACCTCGTCGAGGAACCAGCGGTCGTGCGTGACGACCAGCAGGCCGCCCGCGCCCCGGGACCACCGTCCGCGCAGGTGCGCCGCGAGCCAGGTGATGCCTTCGACGTCGAGGTGGTTGGTCGGCTCGTCGAGAACGATGACGTCCCACTCGCCGACGAGCAGCGCGGCCAGCGCCACCCGGCGGCGCTGACCGCCACTGAGCGTGGCGATCCGGGTGTCCCACCCGATGTCGGGCACCAGGCCGGCGATCACGTCACGCACCTTCGGATCGCCGGCCCACTCGTGCTCGGGGCGGTCACCGATGATCGTGTCCCCCACCGTCGAGGCATCGTCCAAGGTGTCGGCCTGGTCGAGCGCGCCCGTCCGCACCCCGCCGCGACGTGTCACCCGTCCCGCGTCGGGCTCGATCCGGCCCGACAGCATCCCCAACAGCGATGACTTTCCGTCACCATTGCGGCCGACGATGCCGATCCGGTCGCCCTCGTTCACCCCGATCGTCACCGCGTCGAACACGACCCTGGTCGGGTACTCCAGGTGGAGGGACTCGCCCCCGAGAAGATGTGCCATCACGTCCAGCGTAGTCGGGCCGGGCCTGCCGCCAGACCGGCCGCCGGGGTCACGCGGGCCCCGGAACCCCTTCCGTCGCGGCCCCCTCCACGACCCGGGCGCCGGCGGCCGGACCCGAGGCGCGACGCACGGCCCGGGTCACACCCATGCCGGCCAGGCTCGCGGCGAGGTCGACGCTCTCGCTGGCACCCGCGGCGAGGAACGCGCAGGTGGGCCCGGAGCCGCTCACGATCGCCCCGACGGCGCCGAGCTCGCGGCCGGTCTCCAGGACCCGGCGCAGCGCAGGGCGTAGCCGCAGCGCCGCGGGCTGCAGATCGTTGACCAGGGCCGCGCCGAGCTGCGCCGGATCACCGGTGCGCAGTGCCGCGAGGACGTCGTCCGCCGGGGTGGGGCCGGTGCGCAGGCGTCCCTCGGCGAGCTTGTCGAACTCGGCGTAGACGGCCGGGGTGGACAGGCCGCCGTCGGCGAGCGCGAACACCCAGTGGTACTCGCCCGTCGCCAGCACGTCGGTCAGCCGTTCGCCCCTGCCGGTGCCGAGCGCGGTGCCGCCGGTCAGCGGGAACGGGACGTCGCTGCCGAGTCGCGCGGCGAGCTCCGCCAGGGTGGCCCGGTCCAGGCCGGTCTGCCACAGCGCGTCGCAGGCGACGAGCGCCGCCGCCGCGTCCGCGCTGCCGCCGGCCATCCCCGCGGCGACCGGGATGCCCTTGGTCAGCGCGAGGTGCACCCGCGCGGACGTGATCCCCGCGGCTTCGGCGACGAGATGCGCGGCACGCACGGCGATGTTGTCCATGCCGGTCGGGACGATGGACACGTCGGGCGTGGTGGTCGCCGGCCCGTGCGCGGCCGGATCGGCCCCCTCGCCGGTCACCTCGACGGTCACGACGATACCGTCGCCGTCGCCGTCGCCGTCGCCGTCGGGACCGAGGCTGGCCCGGCCGTCAGGATGGCCGTCCGCCGGTGGCCCGTGCGGGCCTTCGGAGCTCCCGCCCGCGGGCGCCGGGCCGCCATCCAGCGCGGCCGCGTCCGGCGCGGTGGCGATGAGATCGTCGAACAGCGAGACGGCCTGGAGAACGGTGATCACATCGTGGTAGCCGTCCGGGCGCAGCGGACCGACGCCGAGATGAAGATTGACCTTGGCCGGCGCCCGGACGGTGACGGTAGCGGAACCGGCTCCCGCGACGTGGCGCGGACCCGGGTGGGATCGAGGCAGCGGAGGCTCCTTCGCTCGGACTCACTCAGGTTCACGGGTTGGGTTGGACGCACGAGTCCGTCGGACTCACGAGGACCGGTGGTCCGCGCGGGCCAGTCTGGCGCGAACGGGCGAGGCCTGTCTGTTCCGGTGGTCACGCTGTCCCGGCCGGGCGGGCTCGCTCGTGCGCGGATGACCTGGCCCGAGCGGGCGGCGCGGTCAGCCGGATCCAACCTATCCACGGCGATGGGGCGTATGGCCGTGCACCCGCGGGGTACATGGCGGGAGGGGCCAGCCGCCGACCGCGACCGGCCGACCACGGCCCGGGTGGTCCTGTCCACGGCGCTGTGAGCGGGTGGCCGGGTGCACGGGCCGGTGACGCGTGAGCCTGCCCACGCACGGGTTCGTCGCACGCACGGGTTCGTCGCGGGCGGGGGCATCGAGTGCCCGGGCCGGGAGATCGACCCGGTGAGGGAGGAGACACCATGACTACGACCACCGGCGGCGGTAGCGCCGCTGGCAGCACCGGCACCAGAACGTCCCGCCAGACCGCTGGCGGCACCTGGTCGGCGGATTCCGCCACTTCCGCGGGCGGCGGGGGCACTGCCGTCGCCGAGCGCCACGGCGCCACCGACCTGCTCACGAGCAGAGGGCGGACCTCGATCTCGGACGCGGTCGTCCGCAAGATCGCCGGCGTGGCCGCGCGCGAGGTGGACGGCGTGCACACGCTCGGCACGGGCGGTGGCCGCGCCATCAACTCGATGAAGGCGCGCATTCCTGGCGCCTCGTCCAGCGTCGCCCGGGGCGTCGCGGTCGAGGTCGGCGAACGGCAGGCCGCCGTCGACCTGGACGTGGTGTGCGACTACGGGGTCTCGATCGTGGACCTCTCCCAGTCGATCCGCGGCAACGTCGTGTCCTCCGTGGAGGGAATGACCGGCCTGGAGGTCACCGAGGTCAACATCGCGGTCGACGACGTCTACATCGGCGAGGACGGCGAGGAAGAGTCGCGGCGAGTCGAATGAGCCCGGCCCGTACGGGTGGCGGGGACCACGCGACCTGGCTGCCCTGGGACCCGGACGAGGTGGCCCGCGCGGCGCTGGCGTGTGCCGGAGTGGCCCGGTTGGTGGCGACGCCCGCACCCGTCCGACCGCACCCGGCGCCCGCCGCCGCGGCGGAGGTGGCGACCTACCTGCCCGGTCGCCGCGTCGAGGGCGTGCGGGTACGCCCCGACGGCATCGCCGTGCAGGTCGAGTGCCACTTCGGGGAGCGCCTCGCCGGCCTCGCCGAGCGGGTCCGGGAGGCGGTCCTGGCCGCGGCACCCGGCTGCCCACGGGTCGACGTCCTCATCGGCGATCTCGTGCCTGGCCCGGACGGGTCATCATGAGCCGCCGGTCGGCGGACAGTCCGGTCGCCGGGGAGCGGGCGCGCCCGGCCGGGGGCGAGGCGGCCGCGGCCCGGCGGCGCGAGCAGCGGCGGGCCTTCATCCGGGCGCACCATCCCGACGTGGGCGGCGACCCCGTGCTGTTCGCCAAGGGTCTGCGTGTCTGGGCGGACGTGGGCGACGGCCGCCCGGTCGGCCCGGCCGGGCCGGCGACCCGGCCCGGGTCCGGGCCGACGGCGTATCGGCGGCGCTCGGTGGCCGCCCGGCTCGCCGGTCGGGCGGCGCTGCTGGGCCGGCTCCTTCGCGGCCGGGGCGATACCGATGGGCATCGGGGTGGCTGGTACCGCCAGCGGTGGGATCGGCTGGTGGGGGGCTGGCGCGGTGGGGCGCCGAGGACGGGTGGCGATCCAGCCAGGTGTGGTCCTCGAGTTCGCTGAGCCGACATCCCGCTCTCGCACGTCCCCGCCACGCGCGAGGCATGTGATCATCGCGCCCTGCCCTGGCCATCCTGGGACGCGACCCGCGTCACCCGCCCGGGCGGACTACGGAAAGCGGAAGGGGCGTCAACCATGCGAGCGTCAGCAGTCGGCCTTCTGACCGGGCTGATCGCCGGGCTTGCCCTGGCCTTCGGTGGCTTCGGCGAGTTCCTCATCGTGCTGGTCTTCGGCGCGATCGGCCTGGTCGTCGGCAAGGTCATCGACGGCGACCTGGACGTCACCCGGTACGTGGGCGGTGATCGACGCCGGAGTCGGCGGTGAGGAGCCACGCCGGGCCGGACGCGGCGGTGGTGCGGCACAGCCCGGCCGGCGCGGGGTCGTTGCGGGTCGCCGACCGGGTGGTGGAGAAGATCGCGGTCACGGCGGCCGCGGAGGTGTTCGGGGTGGCCGGGGCGCCGCGCCGGTTGGGTGGCTCGCGCGCCTGGGGTCGCCGGCCCCGGGCCACCGCCCGGGTGCGGGGCGGCGAGGCGCGGCTGACCATGGCGTTCGCCGTGCGCTACCCCGCGTCCGTGGACGAGATCACCGGCCGGGTCCGCGTGGCCGTGCGCGAGCGGGTCGCGGCCTTCGCCGGGATCCGGGTGGCTCGTCTCGACATCGCGGTGCCCGCGCTGCGCGTCGGCGACGGATCCAGTCCCAGTGTGCTCGATCGGACACGGGACGTGCATGGGATGGGTGGAACGGGGGATGAGGGCCAGGTGTGAGGTCCGCCGACGGAGGTGACGGGGGTGACGGTCCGATGGGGGAAAAGGTCGTGCGCGCGGGGCAGCGCCTCGCCGCGTGGGTGCTCGCCGGCCTGATCGCCGCCGCCGGGATCATCGCCGTCATCGAGATCGTCACCGCGGCGGCCGGTGCCGGGTACGTGATCGTCGACTGGCCGTCCTGGGCTGGCACGCTGGGGCGCACGGCCTGGTCGGCGCGCTCGGCGCGGGTGGGTGCGGCCGTCGCCGTGCTGCTCGGGCTGAGCCTGGTAGGCCTCGCCCTGCTGCGCGGCACGCCCGATCGGCTGCCCGCCCGCTGGAGCCGTCCGCGCGCGGGCGTGTACGTGGACCGGCGGGGCCTCGCGCGCGCCCTGCGGGCCAGCGCGCTCGATGTCGACGGCGTGGACGGGGCACGGGTGCGGGTCGGCCGGAGTACCGCGCAGGCGCGGCTTCGGTTGCGCGAGCGGGCCGCCGGCGGTGCGGCGCAGCGGGCGACGGCTGCCCTGCAGCGGGAACTCGACGCCTTCGGGCTCGTCCACCCGCCGAGCCTGATGGTCCGGGTGGATGGCCGGCCCGGGCGGGACTCGCCCACTCGGGCCGGGCAGGATCGGCCGGCCGGTGATGGACCTTCCGCCGGCTGGCGCGGTCCGGTCGGGTATGGCGGCCCGCCAGCCGGGGCCGGCCGGGCTGATCCGGACGGGCGGGACGGCAGCGCGTCCGGCGGTTGGGAAGCCTCGCCGTCCGGCCGGCGGGACGCCTCCCCGGCCGGGCGCCGGGGATCTCCGGGCGCGACGGGCGGGCGGTCGTGAGCACGCGGCGCGGGCCGTCGGCTGGCCGGGGCGAACGGGTGCTGCTCCTGGTCCTCGGCCTGCTGCTCGTCGCCGCCGGGGTGGTCGCGTTGCTGGCCGGGGCGGGGGTCCTCGGCGGGGACGCGTCCCGGCGGGCCGTGCTCGATCCGGCCCTGCGCCGGTTCGCCGCCCGCGAGGGCTGGTTCTGGCCGGCCGTCGGGGTCGGCTGCGGGCTGGTCGCCCTGCTCGCCCTGGGCTGGCTGGCCCGGCGGCCGAGGGGCGGCCGGGTCCGCGGGTTCGCGCTGGTGGCGGACGAGCTCGGCGTCGTGCAGATGCCGGCGGACGCGCTGACCGACGCGGTCTCGGCCGACGTCGCCGCGGTCGGCGGGGCTGCCGACTGCCGGACGCGGGTGCGCGACCGGCGCGATCCCGCGCTGGCGATCGCCGTGACCGTGCGCCGGGGCGCCGACGTGCCCGGCGTCGCCGCCGCCTCGGTCGGACCGGTGCTGGACCGCGCCCGGGTGGCGGTCGGCCGCTCCGACCTGCGGTGCGAGGTGGACATCGGGGCGCCACGACGGCGAGGACGCGTGTCGCGCGTGCGGTGAACACGCCGGGACGCGGTCCCCGGCCTCGCCGCGGCGGCGGTGTGGGCGGCGGTGTGGGCGGCGGTGTGGGCGGGGTTGTGGTCGCGGCTCGCGACGCCACGGGTCTTGACAGATCGGGGCGGTGCCGCCCGACGGCGAGGAGTCCGGTACTGTGAAGGACCGCGCCGCGGTGGTCCGTCCGCCCTCCGGCGAAGGAATCCCACTTCTGGAAGGATGAGCGTCGCCATGTCCGAGGTCCGCATCGCCGCGGAGCCGCGTACCGAGTTCGGTAAGGGCGGTGCTCGTCGCACGCGCCGCGCCGGCAAGGTCCCGGCCGTTCTCTACGGTCACGGCAAGCCGCCGCGCCACATCGCGCTTCCCGCGCACGACCTGCTGCACGCCTTCAAGACAGATGCCGGCACGAACGTCCTGCTGACGCTCGAGCTCGCCGACGGCACCGAGCTCGCGCTCGCGAAGGACGTCCAGCGGCACCCGATCAAGGGCAGCTACGAGCACATCGACCTGGTGCTCGTCGTCCGCGGCGAGAAGGTCGTCGCCGACATCCCGGTGCAGGTGATCGGTGAGCCGCACCCGGACACCCTGGTCGACCAGCAGGTCACCACCGTCGCGGTGAAGGCCGACGCCGCGCGGCTGCCGGGCCCGATCGACGTCGATATCACCGGCCTGGAGCCGGGCACGAGCGTGCTCGCCCGTCAGCTGCCGCTGCCGTCGGGTGCCGAGCTCGACGCCGATCCCGATCTCGTCGTCGTGCAGTGCCTGGCCAAGCGGACCACCGCGCAGGTCGAGGCCGAGCTCGGCGAGACGCCGGCTGAGAAGGCCGAGGGCGTCGGCGCGGCGAGCGCGTCCGCCTGAGCGCGGACGGCTCTCTCCGTCGGCACCCTCGTCCACGTCGCCCGGCGCCACCGAGACCGATTCGGCGCCATTGTGTGATGATGCGCGGTTGAGGAAGACGGCACGCGGTGGAGGACGGCCGCGTGCCGCGCGGACGATGGTGCGCGGATGAACAGGCGAGCGTGGGTGGGCAGGCGATGACGAACATCCCCACCGACGACGGGCCATGGCTCGTCGTTGGACTGGGTAATCCTGGGCCGAACTACGCCGGCAACCGGCACAACGCCGGTTTCATGGTCGTCGACCTGCTCGCCGAGCGGGCCGGGTCGAGGCTGAAGTCGCACCGGTCGCGGGCGGATGTCGCCGAGGTCCGCCTGGCCGGCGCCCGGGCCGTCCTAGCCCGGCCGCTGTCGTTCATGAACCTCTCCGGCGGGCCGGTCGGCGCGGTGCGCACGTTCTACAAGATCGATGTGTCGCGGATCGTCGTAGTGCACGACGAGCTGGACATCCCGTTCGGCGCCGTGCGGCTCAAGCGCGGCGGCGGCGACAACGGCCACAACGGCCTGCGGTCTATCTCGTCGGCGCTGGGCAGCCGCGACTACCTGCGGGTGCGGGTCGGCATCGGCCGGCCCCCCGGCCGGATGGATCCGGCCGACTTCGTGCTGCGCGACTTCGGAACCACCGAGCGCAGGGAACTGCCGCTCCTGCTGGAGCACGCCGCCGACTCGGTCGAGATGCTCATCACCGACGGCCTGGAGCCGGCCCAGAACCGTTATCACGCGCTGCTCTGAGGCCCGCGGCGTGTGCCCCACGCCCGCGGAGCGGCCGGCTTTGACTGGGCCGGCCAGCGCGGGTCAGGACAGGTGCTTCTGGATCTCGCGGATGAGCGCGGCGTGGTCGAGCTCGTGCAGGACGTAGGCACGGCCGGCGGCGCCGATCTCGGCGGCCCGCGCCGGGTCGGCCAGCAGTTCGCAGGCGGCGGCGGCGAACGCGCCCGGCTCGTCGGCGACGAGGAGATGGGTCCCGGCGGTCCAGCCCAGGCCGCGGCTGCCGGTCGGCGTGCTCACCACCGGCGTGCCGCTCGCCATCGCCTCGATGGCCTTGATGTTCACCCCGGAGCCGGAGCGCATCGGGTTCACCGACAGGCTAGCCGCGGCGAGGTACCCGGCGACGCTCGGGACGTCGGTGTGCAGCTCGACGCCGTCGAAGCCGGCGAGCCACGCGGCCAGGCCGTCCTCCGGGCGCCGGCCCACGACCTGGAACGTCGCGCGGGGATGGCGGACCCGGATCGTCGGCCAGCAGCCGCCGAGGAACCAGCGCAGCGCCTCGATGTTCGTCGAGGTGTCCAGCGAGCCGACGAAGACGAGCCGCTGGTCGGCCGCCGGATCGCCGACCCCGCCGGGGAGGGCGGCGGTTGGCTGGCCGGCGGCCGAGCCGGCACCGGCGGGCGTCAGGCTCGCGGCGGCGGCGCTGTCCGGCGAGCCGGCCCGCAGCGCGCCAACCGGCAGGAACGGCGGCAGGTGGAACGTCGGCACGCTTGCCCGGGCACGTCGCCACTCGTGGTCCTCGAGGGAGATGTCGGCGATGCAGGTGACCAGCGGCGAGTGGTGCAGCTCCTGCTCGGCGAGGCGGAGCTTGTGGTACTCCATCTCGTAGGCCACCGCGCGTGGGCCGGAGCTCGAGCGTGCCAGCACCCGGAAGAACTCCGAGTCGACGTTGTGCGCGCGCACGAGGTGCGGCAGCTTCCAGATCCGGGCGATCTCCTCGCCGAGGTGCGAGGACCGGCAGCTGTAGCTGATCACGGCGTCGGCGCGCGGCGGGGTGGCCTCCAGGGCACGGCGCAGCGGGCCGACCGGCCGGGACGCGTGCATGAACGGCCTGAGCGTCAGGTGTGAGCGGGGGCTGTCGTCGCGGTGTAGCCGAATGACGGCCGAGCCGGGGACGGCCTCCTCGTAGGCGGAGATGTCGAGTTCCTCGCGCGCGGGCACGAGGATCTGCATCCGGATGCCGGCCGCGGCCGCCGCGGTGAGGAAGCTGAATGTCTCCACCCGACCGCCGGCATCCGCCGGGAGGAAGGGTTCCTCGACCACGACGATCCAGCGTGTGGAGTCGCTCACCGGTCCCACTGTAACGGCCTGCGATAGCCCCCGACCGGGGGAGGGTCACCCCGCACACGGGGAAGGGACAACCCGGTCACGCGCCCGGAGCCGTTGGCCGGGACCGTCCACCGGAACGCTACGGTTGTTGTCATGACAGGTGTCCGGACCATCGGTCGAGGAGCCGCGGTCGCGGCGCTCGGAGCCGCCACCGTTTACGGTCACGTTCTGTATCCGGTCTACATCGGGCTGCGCAGCCGTGGGCTGGAGACGTCGACCCCGCCGGACCCGGACGTCTGGCCGGCGCTCAGCGTCGTCGTCTCCGCGTACCGGGAGGCGGCGGTCATCGGCACGAAGCTGGACGAACTGCAGGGTACGGACTATCCCGGCACGATGGAGATCATCGTCGTGGCGGACGACCCCGACACGGCCGAGGCCTCGCGCCGGCCGGGCGTGCGGGTGCTGTCGTCCGGTGAGCGGCTGGGCAAGGCGCGCGCGGTCAACCGAGGGGTGGCCGCCGCCTCCCATGACGTCGTCGTCCTCACCGACGCCAACGCGGTGCTGGCCCCCGGTGCGCTGCGGGCCGCCGCACGCCACTTCACCGACGAGACGGTCGGCGCGGTCGCCGGCGAGAAGCAGGTCGACGACCCGGACGGCGCCCAGGGCTTCTACTGGAAGTTCGAGTCGTGGCTCAAGCGCTGCGAGTCCGCGACCGGCGCGACCATCGGCGTGGTCGGCGAGATGCTGGCGTTCCGCCGCGCGGCGTTCCGGCCGCTGCCCGGCGACACCGCCGTGGACGACGCGTGGCTCGCGCTAGACGTCCTCGAGGGCGGCCTGCGGGTCGTCTACGAGCCCGCGGCCTACTCGATCGAGCAGGCGGCGCCCGACTACAACGGCGAGTGGGAGCGGCGGACCCGGATCGTCGCGGGGAACCTGGACATGCTCTGGCGGCGGCGGGCGACGCTGGTGCCGGGCGCGCTGCCGGTCACCCCGCAGCTGTGGGGGCACCGGCTGGTCCGCTCGTCGTTCGGGCCGATGGCGCACGTCGTGCTCGTCGGGATAGCGGTTCCGGCGGCGCGGCACAGCTGGGCCGCCCGGGTCTTCCTGGCGGGCAACGCGGTCGGCGCCGCGAGCACGGCCGCGCTGCTCACCGGCCGCACCCCGCCCGGCCCGACCCGCCTCGTCGCCCAGGTGTTCTTCCTGCAGGCCGTCGCGCTCGGTGGCGTGCGCCGCTTCCTGGCGCACGACCGCCCGGCCGTGTGGCCGAAGCCGGAGCGGCAGGCGGTTGCGGGGACCGTGGCCGCCGCGGGAGCGGTGGGCACCGGTGCCGGGAGCGCGGGTGCCGAGGGCGGAGCGCAGGCGGGTGGCGGCGAGCCGCCCGCCGCGTCGTCGCCGTCCGGGGCGCTGAGCTCCACCGGGGGCTGAGCCAGCAGGTCGCCGGCGCGGGCAGTCCAGGTCCGCGGCGGTATCGAACGTCAGCGCGGGGGCGGGGGCCGCCGCGCGGTAGGCAGAACAGGAGCGCGCCGCCGTGCCCGACGAGGAACCCAAGCGTTCCACCTGGCAGTACGAGCTCGTGCTGGTCAGCTACCACAGCCGCGAGCAGCTGGAGGGGTTGTTCGCGACCCTGCCGGTGGACATGCCGGTGGTGGTGGTCGACAACGCGAGCGGCGTCGACCGCGTCGACGAGCTGCTCGCCGACCGGCCGAACAGCCGCTACCTGGACTCGGGCGGTGGCAAGGGCTTCGCCAAGGCCGCCAACATGGGCATCCGCTCGTCCCGGTACGAATTCATCGTCCTCGGCAACCCGGACAGCCGCCCCACCGTCGAGGTCATCGACATCCTCGTGGATGACCTGCTCGCCGACCAGGAGCTGGTGACCAGCGCGGCGACGATGAAGGGTCACGACGGCCGGCCGGAGCTCGGCAACGGCGGGTGGGAGCCGACGCCCCGCCGGGTGCTGCTGCACGTCCTGGGCGCGCACAAGGTGGCGCCGAACTCGGCGCTGTTCGCCCGTCCGGTCCCGGGTCGCCCGATGAGCCCCGAGTGGCTGACCGGCGCCTGCATGGCGGTGCGCCGTTCGACGTTCCTCGAGCTCGGCGCCTTCGACGAGACGTTCTTCGTCTACAACGAGGACATGGCGCTCGGCCGGGCGATCCGCGAGGCGGGCCTGCGCCAGAAGCTGCACACCGACCTGCTCGTGCCGCATGGCGCCGGCGGCAGCGGCGCCGGCAAGACCTGGATGCTCCAGATGCGCGGTGCCTCGATGGTCCGCTACCTGCGCAAGCACAACGCCCCGAGCCGGGTGAACGTGATGCGCTCGATGCTGGTCGCCGGCTACGCCGGGCGCACCGTGCTCTCCCGCGCCCGCGGCCAGAAGGCCACCGCCGACGAGCACGCCGCCTACATCAAGGGCCTGCTGACCGGGCCGCCCGCCCCCTGACCGGCGGAACCTCCGGCAGGGCGGCGCGACGGGCGGGCCAGGACACCGCCCCGCCCCGCGTGATCCGCCCCGCGTGATCCGCTCCGCGGTCCGCACCGCGTGACCGCGCGGGGCCTGCGCCCGCGCTGGCCCCGCGCGGACGGGCCGGGCCCGCTCCGCTCAGGCGAAGCGAGCCACCCGCCATTCGCGCTTCCCACGGCGCACCAGGATCACCGAGCCGTGGAGCAGGTCCTTCTCGACGACGGTCGCCTCGGCGTCGACGCGGTCGCCGTTGACCAGCACGGCCTTGTTGCCGAGGTGCTCCCTGGCGTCGCGCCGGCTGGTGGCGAGGCCGGTGGCGAGCAGCAGGTCGACGACGGGCCAGCCGCCGTCCTTGCGCAGCAGCTCCACCGTCTCAATGATCGTCGGGACGTCGGCGAACACGTCGCCGAGCAGGTCCGCTCCGATCGCCCGCACGTCGCCGCTGAACAGCGCCGCCGACGCCGCCTCGGCCGCGTCGACCGCCGGCTGGCCGTGCACCAGCGCGGTGATCTCGCGGGCGAGGTGACGCTGCAGGGCCCGGCGGCCCGGCGCCTCGCCATGCTCGGCGAGCAGCCGCTCCAGCGGCCCGCGCTCGGTGAGCGAGAAGAACAGCGCGAACCGGCGTGCGTCCTCGTCCGACAGGTTGATCAGGAACTGGTAGAGCGTGTACGGGGACGTGCGGTCCGCCGTCAGCCACACCGCGCCCTTCTCGGACTTGCCGAACTTGGTGCCGTCGGAGCGCAGCAGCAGTGGGCAGGTCAGCCCGTGCACCTGGGTGCGCAGCACCCGTCGGACGTGGTCGATCCCGGCGACGATGTTGCCCCACTGGTCCGACGCGCCCATCTGCAGCGTCACGCCGTGGTCCTCGCACAGGCGGCGGTAGTCGTACGCCTGGAGCAGCGAGTAGCTGAACTCGGTGTAGGTCAGGCCGACATCGGGGTCGTCGAGGCGGCGGCGGACCGAGTCCCGGCGGATCATCTCGGTGACCGGGAAGTGCTTGCCCACGTCCCGCAGGAACTCGATCATGCCGAGGCCGCCGAGCCAGTTGGCGTTGTCGACGAACGTCGGGAGCTGGTCGGGGCCGAGCGCCCGGGTGAAGATCGTCTCCATGATCTCGCGGTGGTGGGCGACGTTGGCCCGCACGTCCTCGGTGGTGAGCAGGCTGCGCTCGACCGACTTGCCGGACGGGTCACCGATCAGCCCGGTGCCACCGCCGAACAGGACGACGGTGCCGACGCCCGCCCGGGCGGCGCGGATCAGCAGCGTGATCGGCAGCAGATTGCCGATGGTCAGCGACGGAGCGGTCGGGTCGAAGCCGATGTAGCAGCGCCGCCCGCCGCTGTCGAGATGGTCCCGCAACTCGGCGGGATCGGTACTGTCGTGGATCAGCCCACGCCAGGACAGCTCGTCCAGGAGCGCGTGTGTCATGACGCCATGTTAGGAGTGGTGCGGGAACGGCCCCCGCCGGTGCGGGCACCCGCCCGGGTCAGCCCAGCGGCGGCCCGGGCTGCGCGGTGAGCCGCGGCCCCGTCGCGGGGCGGTGCGACCGGCCGCGCGCGGCCCGCGCCTGTGCCCGGCGGGCATGGAGCAGATGCGCGCCGACGCCGAGCGCGCCGCCGAGCCAGACGGCGAATCCCAGGCCGGCGACCCAGGCCAGCGGGGACGCGCCACCGGGCCGCCAGCCGTCGTCCCGCGCCGTCGCGCGGCCGCCGTCGTCCCGCGCCGCCCCACCGGGCAGCGAGTCTGTGCCGGCCCTGCCGCCGATCGCCGGATCCTGGCCGGATCCCTGACCGCCGCCCTGGTCGGTGCCCTCACCGCCGCCGGTGCCGCCGGCTTCCGCCCCGGCATCGGTACCAGTGCCGCCGCCTTGTCCTGGACCGATGCCGGTTCCGGTGCCGGAGCTGCCCGGCCCGCCGCTCCCATCCGTCGCGCCGCCAGGCCCGGGCGCGCTCTGGCCGGAGCCGCCGCCAACCGGCCGGCCGCCCGTCCCCACGCCCTGATCGGCCCCCGCCGGCCCGTCACCGCCGGCCGGCGCCGCGGCCGCCGGGTCGGCGCCGGCCGGCGGCTGCCCGGGCGCGCCCCAGCGGGTGGGCGCGGGCAGCAGCGGATTGCTCGCGGCCACCGGCACCGACCTGGTGAGTGCCGCGACCGGGTCGACGATCCCGAAGCCGAACTCGACGTCGCGGCCCGGCGGGCCGGCGTCGCGCGCCGTGTGGACGAGCCGGGCGATGACCCCGGTCGCGTCCAGGTCCGGCCGGGCGGAGCGGATGAGCGCGACGACGCCCGAGACGATCGCCGCCGAGTTGGAGGTGCCGGAGCCGGTGTCCAGCCGGTCCGGCGAGATGGAGGCCGGCACGGGCGCGCGGACGCCGGGGGCGGGCGCGGCGATCACCGCCTGCGGGCCGTGCGCCGAGCCGTGCCAGAACGCCCCGCGCGCCGTCGAGCCGGTGACGGCCACGACACCCGGGATGTTCGCCGGCGAGTTGATCTCCGCGTCGGCGCCGTCGGTGTCGCCGCTGTCGACGTTGCCGGCCGAGGCGACCACGACCACGTCGTGCGCCAGCGCGTAGGAGACCGCCTCCCGCTCGTCGGCGGTCGCCGCGCCGACCGAGCCGAGGGACAGGTTGATGACGCCGGCGCCGAGGTCGACCGCCCGGTGGACGGCGATCGCGACCTCCTGCGAGTCGGTCTCCCGGCCGGTCGAGATCGGCAGGATGCGCGCGGCGGGGGCGATCCCGCGCACCTCGGGCGGGCCGTCGTCGTTGCGTCCGGCGATGATGCCGGCCATCGCGGTGCCGTGGCCGTCGGGGTCGTCGTCGCGCCAGCCGTCGGGGGCGGCGTCGGCGCCGATCCCGGCCCCCCGCAGCAGCTGGCCGCGCAGCTTGGGACTGGTCGCGTCCACCCCACCGTCGATGACCGCGACGACGACGCCGGCGCCCTGGCTGATCCGCTGGGCCTGGGCCAGCCCGAGCACGGTGTGGTACCACTGCGAGCCCCGCGCGGGGGTGACGGTGACCGCGGGCGCCGTGACCGGGCTCAGGGCCGGCGGCCGCGCGACGGCGAACGCCGGCGCCGCCAGGCTGACGAGCGCGGCAAGCGCGGCGAGCGCGATCGCGATGCGGGGCGTGGCGCGGGACTGCATGGACGGGGACCTGCCTCGGGACGAGCCACGCGGCGCGCCGACGGCGCGGGTGCGGGCGGCCGGACGGGTCGGGTGGTTCGGGTGGCCGGGGATGCGGACCCGTCCCGGCACCGCCCGGTGCGAGGGAGTTTTCCACATCGACGGCCCTATGCCGGGCAATGTCGGCAAGAGGATAGATGCACCCCCGTTGACCTGGCGTTGTGTGAGCGGTCGGCGTGGCGGGTCGGCCTGGGCGGGGCAATGTGTGCGCAGTCACACCAGCTGTCGACAACTACGTTTCGTATTCAGGCTGGTGCTTTTGGTTGGTTCGGGTGTGGCGTGCGCTGCCGTGCCGGTGGGTCGTCCGCGAGGTTCTGTTCGCTCGCGGTTTCGTAGCGACCGCCTATGCGGCTAAGGAAATGGATGTCCGGGCGCGCGTCGAATGTCGCTAACAGGGTGTTTGTCGGGTCTGCGGGCCGCCGCCGCGGCGGCGGCGGACCGACATTCAGTTCGAACCAACTCTCACGTGAGGGTAGAGTTTGGGCGGCTGGGCGCGGGTGCCAGGACGGGTGACACCGAGAGGGGCCGCAGGGATGACCGAACGAGGGGACACGGCGGTGGCGCAGGGCCCAGGCGCCGCCGGGTCGGCGTCCGACCCGCGGATCGCCGAGCTGATGGCGCGGGCCGCCGCGACCGAGCTGCCCACCGCGCGCATGTGCCGCGACCTGGCCGTCGCGCACGAGCGCGCCGGGGACGCGGCCGGCGCGGTGCGCTGGGCGCTGGCCCTCACCGACACCGACGCCGATCTCCCCGCGTGGTCCGCGGTCGCCGGCGTGCTGCGCCGCTGTGTGGCCCGTACCGCGCCGCTGGGGCGCACCGCTCAGGTCGCCGTCCTCGGCAGCTCCACGACGTCGCAGTTCACGGCGCTGCTGCCGCTCGCCGCGGCCCGGGCCGGTGTCGCCATCGAGACCTACGAGTGTGGGTACGGGCAGTACCGCCAGGAGATCCTCGATCCCGACAGCGGGCTGTACCGGTTCGACCCGGAGGTCGTGGTGCTCGCGGTGCATGCCGGTGACGCGCTGCTGCCCACCCTCGCGGACGACCCGGACGCCGCGGTCGCCGGCGAGGTGCTGCGCTGGACGTCGCTGTGGGACACCCTGCGGGAGCGCTGCGGCGCGAGGATCATCCAGCACGCGTTCGCGCTGCCGGGGGAGAGCACGCTCGGGCACCTCACGCTGCGCACCGCCGGCGCCCGCGCCACCCTGCTGGCCCGGGTGAACGCGGAGCTCGGCCGGGCGGCCGGTGACGGGGTCGCCCTGGTCGACTGTGACCGTCTCGCCGCGGAGGTCGGCCGCCGGTCCTGGTTCGACCCGCGCTACTGGCACCGGGCGAAGCAGGCCGTGTCGCTCGCCCACGTCCCCCTGCTCGCCCGGCACACCGCCGCCGTCCTCGGCGCGCAGCTCGGGGCGAGCCGCAAATGCCTCGTCCTCGACCTCGACAACACGCTGTGGGGCGGGGTGCTGGGGGAGGAGGGCCTGGCCGGCATCGCGCTCGGCGACGGTGCGGTCGGCGAGGCGTTCGCCGCCTTCCAGGAGTACGCGCTGGCGCTGCGGGAGCGCGGCGTCGTGCTCGCCGTCTGTTCCAAGAACAACGATGCCGACGCCCGCGAGGCCTTCGAGCGGCACCCCGGCATGCGGCTGCGCCTCGACGACATCGCGATGTTCAGCGCCAGCTGGGACGACAAGCCCACCCAGCTGCGCCGGATCGCCGCCGCCCTCGGCCTCGGCCTCGACGCGCTGGTCTTCGTCGACGACAATCCGGCCGAGCGGGAGGCGGTGCGCCAGCTGGTACCCGAGGTGGACGTGATCGCCCTGCCGGCCGACCCGCACGGCTACGTCCGGGCCCTGGCCGCCTACCCGTTCTTCGAGACGACCGCCGTCACCGCGGAGGACGCCGCCCGCACGGAGGCCTATCGGGCCCGCGCGCAGCTCGCCGCGGCCGAGGCCGCCGCGTCCTCGCTGGAGGAGTTCCACCGCGGGCTCGACATGACCGCGACCGTCGTCCCGCTCGACGAGCTCACCCTGCCGCGGGTCGCCCAGCTCATCGGGAAGACGAACCAGTTCAACCTCACCGGGCGCCGCCGCGGCGCCGAGGAGATCGCCCGCCTGGCCGCGGACCCCGCCACCACCGTCCTGTGCGTCCGCCTCGCCGACCGGTTCGCCGACCACGGGCTTGTCGCCGTCGTCATCGCCGTCGCGGACGGGGGCGCCCTCGCCGTCGACACCTGGCTGATGAGCTGCCGGGTCATCGGCCGGACCCTGGAGGACGAGGTCGCCGGGCTGCTCATGGCGGAGGCCCGCCGCCGCGGGCTCGCCCGCGTCATCGGCGAGTACTGGCCGTCCCCGAAGAACGCCCTGGTGGCCGGCCTCTATGAGCGGCTCGGCTACCAGCGCCTCGACGGTCCGGACGATCCGTCGGCGCCGGATGTGACGCGCTGGGCCCGCGCGGTCGACGAGCCGTACAGGCCGCCCGGGCTGATGCGCGTCGTGTCCACCTCCGCCCCAGCTCGACCCACCGCCACTGTGATCGCCCAGCCGCGTCCGCGCGACCGCAGGATGGAAGAGGTGCCCAGATAAATGGTGCAGGATCGACTACAGCAGATCTTCCGCGAGATCTTCGCCGACGACGATCTCCTCGTCACCGACGCCATGACGGCCGCCGACGTGCCCGGGTGGGACTCGCTCGCGCACATCAACCTGATCTACGCCGTCGAGCGTGAGTTCTCGATCCAGATCGCCGACGACCGCCTGGCCAGCTTCGCCACCGTGGGTGACATGCGCGAGCACATCGAGGAGCTGTCCGGTGTCCACTGACGCCGTCCCCGCCCGCAACGGGACCGCGCCCGAGCTGTCGCCGCCGACCCCGCTGATGCCGTCCGAGCGGTTCGGCGCCGCGGAAGCCCCCGACAACCCCAGCCACGCGCCGAGCACGTCGGACATGTCGGACACATCGGAGGCGCCCGCTGACACCAGGGATGCCGCCGAACTCGGCCTGGGGGAGATCATCCGGGAGGACTTCCGGCGGCACTACAGTTCGTTCGCCCACCCGGGGCTGCACGTGCTCGCCGTCTACCGGCTCGGGCGGTGGCGGCTCACCCGCCGCGGGCCGCTGCGCACGATCGCGACCGTGGTCTACAAGGTGGTGAACAACCTCGTCATCCGGAACCTGTACGGAGTCGAGCTGTCCGACAAGGCACGGGTCGGCCGCCGCGTGCACATCGGGCACCACCAGACGATCCTGATTCCGCCCTACTGCGAGATCGGCGACGACTGCACCCTGCGGCACAACCTGACCATCGGGTACGCGTACGGCTCGGCCGAGCCGGGTGACGCGCCGAAGATCGGTGCCCGGGTGGAGATCGCTCCTGGTGTGCAGCTCATCGGCCGCATCACGATCGGCGACGACGTGCGGATCGGTCCCGGTTCGATCGTGATGTCGGACGTGCCCGCCGGCGCGACCGTCTTCGCGGCCCCCGCGCGCGTCATGCGTCCCGCGTCCCGCTGACCCACCGGCGGCACGCTGGCGGTGCCGCGGTGTCACGGCTGATGACCGGGCGTCTGCGGGCCGTGGCGGCCCGGGCCGGGTGGGTCGGTCGTCTGCACACGGCGGGATGTCGCCGGGCGAGCCGCGCGACCCACTCGGTACGGTTTGAGGCCGGAACGGCTGGCCCGAACGGGCCAGCCGGCGCCGCGGCCGAGATGGGGAGGACTCGCGGATGAAGGTGCTCGTGACGGGCACGGAGGGGTACCTGGGGTGCCTGCTCGCGCCTGAGCTGATGCGCGATGGCCACGAGGTCATCGGTGTCGACACCGGCTACTACAAGCACGGCTGGCTCTACCGGGGGACGGACCGGACGCCGCTCACCCTCGACAAGGACCTGCGCCACCTCACCGCGGCGGACCTCGAGGGTGTCGACGCCATCGTCCACATGGCCGAGCTGTCCAACGACCCGCTGGGCGCGCTCGCCCCGGAGGTCACCTACAAGGTCAACCATCTCGGCTCGGTGCGGCTGGCCAACCTGGCCAAGCAGGCTGGCGTCCAGCGCTTCGTCTACATGTCGTCGTGCAGCGTCTACGGTGTGGCGACCGGTTCCGACGTCACCGAGACGTCGCCGATCAACCCGCAGACCCCGTACGCCGAGTGCAAGGTGTACGTCGAGCGGGACGTCGCCCCGCTGGCCGACGACAGCTTCTCGCCGACCTTCCTGCGTAACGCCACCGCCTACGGCGCGTCGCCCCGGCAGCGGTTCGACATCGTCCTCAACAACCTCGCCGGCGTCGCCTGGACCACCGGCGAGATCGCGATGACCTCGGACGGCACCCCGTGGCGCCCGCTGGTGCACGGCCTCGACATCGCGAAGGCGATCCGCCTGGTGCTCACCGCCCCGCGCGACGTCATCCACAACCAGATCTTCAACGTGGGCGACAGCGAGCAGAACTACCAGGTCAAGGAGATCGCCGACGCGGTCGCGGCGGTGTTCACCGGCTGCCGGCTGAGCTTCGGCGACAACGGCAGCGACAACCGCAGCTACCGGGTGTCCTTCGACAAGATCGCGAGCACCCTGCCCGGGTTCTCCTGCGACTGGAACGCCTCGCGCGGCGCGCAGCAGCTACACGACGTGTTCAGCAGTATCCAGCTCGACGAGGAGACGTTCACCGGCCGTGGCCACACCCGCCTCAAGCAGCTCCAGTACCTGATCGGCACCGGCCAGGTCGACGACGAGCTGTTCTGGACGACTCGGTGATCGTCACGCCGACGGAGATCGACGGCGTCTGGATCGTCGACGTCGAGGCGTTCACCGACGAGCGCGGCCTGTTCGCCCGGACGTTCTGCGCCGAGGAGTTCGCCGCCGCCGGGCTCACCGTCGAGGTGGCCCAGTGCAGCGTCGCCTACAACGCCAGCGCCGGCACCGTCCGGGGCCTGCACTGGGCCGGCGAGCCCGTGCGCGAGACCAAGCTGGTGCGCTGCACCCGGGGCGCGCTGCTCGACGTCGTGGTCGACCCGCGGCCCGAGTCCGCGACCTACCTGCGCCACGTCGCGGTGGAGCTGACCGCGGACAACCACCGCGCGCTGTTCATCGACGCGGGCCTCGCGCACGGCTACCAGACCCTGGCAGACGCCACCGAGGCGACGTACCAGATGAACGTCCCCTTCACCCCGGGACACGACCGCGGCCTGCGGTACGACGACCCCCGGCTCGCCATCGACTGGCCGCTGCCGGTGTCGGTCATCTCCGCCAAGGACCAGGCCTGGCCTCTGCTGCCGGCCGCTGCCGGCGTGGGTGCCTGAACTGGCAATCCGGGCGGGTGGCCCGCGGTCCACGGGCCAGGTGGCGGGGCCTGCCGGGCCCGCCGCGCGGTCGCTCGCTCGGTTACGTTGTCGTCCCCGTCGCCCCCCGTTGTCCGTAGGTCCGGCCGGCCTGCGAAAATCAACGCGGACAGTGTCGGCGACGGCTCTCGTGACGATCACTCGACATTTCATCTAGGGGAGTGCATGTCAACCGGAACCCCGGCCCAGCCGCCGGCCGCCGCCGGCGGGATCGCCACGCCTGTCACCGCCTGTCGCTCCTGCTCGGGGCCGGCGCCGCGGCTGTTCCTCTCGCTCGGGTCGACCCCGATCGCGAACCGCCTGGTGCGCGCTGACGCCCTCGACGCCACCGACCCGTCCTTCCCGCTCGAGGTCGGGTTCTGCGAGACCTGCGCGCTGGTGCAGCTCACCCACGAGCTGCCGGCGTCGGAGATCTTCGACGAGGACTACCCGTACTTCTCGTCGTTCTCGGACATGCTCGTCCGTCACTCCGAGAAGCACGTGATCGACCTGATCGCCAGCCGTGACCTCGGCCCGGACAGTCTGGTCGTCGAGGTCGCGAGCAACGACGGCTACCTGCTGAAGGCGTTCGTCGAGCGCGGCATCCCGGTGCTGGGCATCGAGCCGACGCCGGGCCCGGCCGCCGCCGCCCGCGAGGCCGGCGTGCCGACCCGGGAGGAGTTCTTCGGCGCGGACCTCGCCCGTCAGCTCGTCGCCGAGGGGCTCAGGGCCGACGTGATCATCGCGAACAACGTGATGGCGCATGTGCCGGACCTCAACAGCTTCGTCGAGGGCTTCTCGATCCTGCTGAAGGACGACGGCCTCGTCGACGTCGAGAACCCGGGTGTCGGCGCGCTGCTGGCGCACACCGAGTTCGACACGGTGTACCACGAGCACTTCTGCTACTTCTCCACCATCGCCGTGCAGGCGCTCATGCGCCGCCACGGCCTCGACCTCGTCGGCGTCGAGGAGTTCCCCGAACTGCACGGCGGCACGCTGCGCTGGAGCATGCAGCACGCCGCCGCGGCCGCGCCGGCCGAGTCCGTCGCGGCGGTGCTCGGCGCCGAGCGGGCCGGGGGGCTCGACACGTTCGACCGGTATGCGACGTTCGGTGATGACGTGCGTACCGTCCAGCGTGAGCTGGTGGAGCTGCTGCGTTCGCTGCGCGCCGACGGGAAGACGGTCGCCGCCTACGGCGCGGCGGCGAAGGGCGCGACGCTGCTGAACTCCAGCGGCGTCACCACGGATCTCCTCGACTTCGTGGTCGACCGCAACGTCCACAAGCAGGGCAAGTACGTCCCCGGCGCGCGGCTGCCGATCCTCGATCCCGCCGTGCTGTTGGAGCGTCAGCCCGACTACCTGCTGCTGCTCGCCTGGAACGTGAAGAAGGAGATCATCGCGCAGCAGGCCGAGTATGCCGAGCGCGGCGGCCGGTTCATCGTGCCGGTACCCCGCCCGGTCGTGCTGTAGAGCAATCGTTCATCGTGGTGTGGGGTCGCGGGTGGGGGGCCGGCGCCTTCGGCTGGGGGGAAGCCGGTCAGGAGGGAGAGCATGACGGATATCGACGTGGACCTGCGGTCCTCGGGCGGCCAGGAGGATCCTCCACCGCGCCGGCCGCACGTCGATCCCGTCGAGTGGATGCACTCCGATCCCCAGGCGAATCCCCGTCCGGCCGATCGGGGCACC
>NZ_FZMO01000431.1 GCF_900197875.1 Frankia canadensis
GCGGACGCGACCAGACGATGTCCAGCGACCGATCCTGCTTCGCCAGCGTGATCCGACCGTCCCGGAAACTGAAACAGTTCCGGAAGTAGGTCGCCGAATCGGTGGTCCTGCCCTTCTTCTTGAAGGTCGGGTACCTCGCGCGCTTCCGCCAGAAGTTCACATAGGCGGCCTGGAGATTCCGCAGTGCGGCCTGAAGAGGACCCTTCGACGGCTCCGCGAGCCACCGGGTTTCCGGATCCCGTTTCCAGCCGGTGAGCATCCGATCGGTTTCGGCGTGGGTGATCCGACGTCGCTCCCGAGACCATGCACGGTGCCGCTCGGCCAGCGCCCGATTGTACACGTAGCGCACGCAGCCGAACGTTTCCGCGAGCTGCCTGGACTGTTCGGGTGTCGGATAGAAACGGTAACGGTACGCCCGCTTCACCACCCGAATTCCCATACCTGAAAGAATACACCATGCCGCTGTCATCCTGACACCGAAGTTGACGCGCTAACCCCGCCCTGAAGGACGGGGCCTGCGCGCTACGTTCTTTGGTCACCTCTGATCCGCCAAGCCGCCGTAGCAGGCCGCGGAGCTGGAACCGGCTCACCGTTGGGCTACCGCGGCCCGCGCTGTCGGACGCAGGGCCGAAAGCGTTGAGACCTGCTCTTCGAGTATCCGCAGTCTGTCCTCGGGCGGCATCGCGAGGATCGCGTCGACCTGGACCCGCAGACCCGGATCCGACGTCCATGGCCGTCCCACCACCGCACGAGCGCGCACCATCGCTTCCGCCGCCCGCGCGCGGTAGTACGCCGCGCGCTCCGCGGCTGTCCGCGGAGCCCCCGTCCCGGCCGAAGCGACAGATGGGCGGGGCGCAAGATCGTCTACCGAAGTCTCCACTTCCCCAGAATGCCAGCGACCTCCGACAGGCTGCGGACGGGGGGGCCTAATGGGGGGTGTGACGATCTCGAATCCTGGATCATGCTAACAAAAAGCTAACAAATTGCTAGCAAAAACTAGCGGCCCCGGTCCGGCCTCCGCACCACCCTACACACCCGAACACACCCACACACCCCGCCACAATAACCACCCACAGTGACCTCCGGAAATCCCGCAAAGGTCACGGGACAACCCGACGATGACATAACGTCACCGATTACAGTCACACACCGTCGCCGATCACGCCCTGACTTCCGTAGATCGGCCCTGCCGCCGACAACGTTCTGTTATCAGCGGAAGTCGCCTGAGACTACAGATCGTTACCGATTTCGGCTCAGGGCCGCACGGCGGGTCCGTTCCCCTGGCTTCCACGGCCACGACCAGCGGGGAACTACCAGCCGAGCGGAGACCGTCGAGCGGGGACCGCTTCCCCCTGGCCTCCACGGCCACGG
>NZ_FZMO01000383.1 GCF_900197875.1 Frankia canadensis
AGTCCCACTCGGCGTCCGCCACCATCAGTCGCCGCCCGTCCGGGGAGACGACGCGGGCGCTGCGCGAGTCGATCACCACGAGCCGGGTTCGCCCGAGGTCCCAGCGGTAGCTCCAGCGGATGTCGTCATGCCGCTCGCCGTCGGCGCGCGCGTCGGCCCGCCGGGCGAACGCCCGCAGCGCACCGGCCGCCTCCGCGTCCACCACCCCGCGGCCGTCGGGGCCCGTCAGCGCGGCGAACACCGGGTCGGACGCGCGCTGCGCCGGGCCCAGGTTGCCCAGGTGCTGGTAGAGCCAGGCGGCCATGATGCCGCCGATGATCCGCTCGTCCCACCAGGGCTGCCCGCGGACCTCGGCGCGCCACGCCGCGGAGATGTTCCAGTCGTCGCGGACGTCGTGGTCGTCGAAGACCATGGCGGTCGGGACCGTCGACAGCAGCCAGCGGATCTCCGGCTGCGACCACGCCTCGCGGTAGAGCCGGGTGTACTCCTCGAAGTCGGCGATCTCCTCCCCCGGCGGGCGGGAGGTGTCCCGGCGCCGCCTGATCCAGGCGAGCGTGTCCGGCGAGACATGGTCGGCGTAGACCTGGTCACCGAGCAGCAGCAGGACGTCCGGGGTGCGCCGGCCACCCGACGCCGGCTCGCCGGACGGGACGGGCGCCGCGGGTACGGCGGGTGCGGCGGCCTGGGCGCGCAGGTCGAGGGCCAGCGCGTGCAGCGCGTCGGTGCCGAGGCCCGACGGGTTCTCGTCGGCGTTGAGCGTGTACGGCTTCTCCTGGGGAGCGGTCACCCGGCACGATCCGAACGCCAACGTCGTCGGGGCCGCGTCCGCCATGCCCGGCGCCGGGCGCAGCAGGCTCGGCGGCTCGCCGGGCAGCGGCCACGCCCGCTCACCGTCCAGGCGAACCTCGTAGGGCCGTGGCACACCGCCCCTCAGGCCATCCACCGTCACCACCGCATAGTGGTGACCACAGACAGTGAACGTGTGCGCGGACCCAACCGGGCCCTCGGCGTCGATCACGGCGACCTCGACCTGGGTCGGGCCGTCGGTCTCCACCCAGATCGTCACGCTCGTGGCGTCGACGTGCCGCTGCAGTGGCCCCAGTACCAGGTTCGCCATCGCCACTCCATTCCGTAGTCCGTCCCTCCCTCAGGCGTATCCGGCATGAGGGCGCTCCGACCGTTCTGCTAGCTTTTGTCCGGTCAGGTTGCGGCCCGGGGGGGAAGCCCGGAGGTGACCCTCTATGAACTTTGTCGGCCACGGCGGCGCGGTCGTCCCGTACCTGGTGGCACTCCCCGACCGCCGGCCCGGCGTCACCGGGGATCACACACTGATCCACATCGCCGGCATCACGGCCTACATCGCATTCTTCAGCATGGCCGCGACCGTCATCTGGGGGGCACTGCTCGCCAGCCGGCTGCTCGATGGCCACCTGCACCGGGCGACACTGTACGGCGGCCACGTGACGCTGGCCATCGTGGCGATCTCGTCCTCCTGTCTGCACGCCGTCCTGCACGTCTTCCGGCACGACACGTTCTTCGACATGGAGAAGGTCTGGATCCCCTGGATCGGCGGCGCCGACACCGTCGTCAGCATCGGGATCGTCGGCCTGGAAATCGTCATCGTGGTCGGCTTCTCCGTCTGGTTCCAGCGCCGGATCTCCTACCGTCGCTGGCTGCACCTGCACCGCTGGGCCTATCCGGGGTTCGCGCTCATCGCGCTGCATTCCGCGCTCGCGAGCAAGGAACAGCATTTCGGCTTCATCTGGGCGACGTTCGCGGTGATGATGCTGGCGGTCATCTACCTCACGGTCAACCGGCTGATCGCGCCGACCGTGGACTCGCCCCAGGACGCCGAGGCCTGGTTCGACTTCGCCGAGTGACCGACGGTCCCCACCAGCACCCGTCCGGACCCATCCCCTGGCAGGAGCCCCCGTGATCTCGCGCCAGTTCGTCGTTCTCATGTGCACGATCGTCGTCTTCATCGCCTGCGTGGTGGTCAACC
>NZ_FZMO01000211.1 GCF_900197875.1 Frankia canadensis
GCAAAGACTCAGTAGTTCCTACAAGATCTTGTCTCGTACAGGTTGACGGGTTCCGTCGCCCTGCGGCGTCTTGGTCCGCCACCAGCCAACGAGCTGACCCCAGGTCAGCCCGGACTCGTCGAGGGGCTGGTCGTAGACCAGACAGGACTCCTCGTTCCGCTCGACCTTGATCCGGTTGTTCATCGCGTCGACGAGGACGATGCGTGGCTTCGGCCCGATGGAGGCGAAGATGATGTTCTTGATCTCGCCATCGACGCCTCGCATGGACTGCCGGCGCACCAGCTCGTCTTCGCGCTCGTCGAGGGCGGTGAACACCGGCTCGAACAGGCCGGTCAGGTAGCCACTGCGCGCGCCCCAGCCGCCGGCGCCGCTCATGCCTGCGCGCTTCCAGTAGCCGTAGAACCCACCGAAGTCGCGGAACGGCGGGTTGAACGGGATGTCGAAGCGGCCAAGCACTCCACGCAGGCCGCGCAAGACGAGGGCGATCTCGTCGTCAGCCAGGACCTTGCCGCCGTCGGTGCCGAAGGCCGTGAGCTCCCGCTGCGCAAGGCGGGCGAGCCCGTACGCCGCCTCCACGTCGCTCACGCCCGGCTGCGCGCTGGTACGAAGTCCGGCGACCAGGTCAGTCTTGAGCTTCCGCTCGACGGCCCGGTCCTGGCTGAGCCGAGGGTGTCGATCCCGCATAGAAGCGCGGCCGCGATGGTGGCGTGGTGGTCATCGAAACAGCCGATGAGCGCCTCGATGAGGGCAGTCCGAGACCAGCTCGGGTCCACGAGATTCGCGAATACGGGAAGCGTCCTGGCGCCGAAATCATTGTCGACGTGCCGGTCCCAGGTGAGGTCGCTGCCACGAGTCGACGCCCGGTCGGCAGGCTGTAGTTGTTGGAGATGCTGTCCGGGGACGGTCTTCGTTGGCGTGTTCGACCGGTCACCGACGCGTCAGGTCTTCCCGTCCGCGCGGGCCGGCTCGGGCACTCGGCCATGACCGCGGCATCCCTGTATCTCGAATCCTGGACTCAGGATTTCGGCTATGCTAGCGTCCGCTCTCCACCGGCCACGTCGCAGCCACCACGGTGCGCTGTGAGTGGAATCTATTCATTACCAATATAAATTAGTCGTCGAGCGGGCTGTTCGACGGGAAGTCGATCGGGGATACGTATGATCGGGAAAAACATGACGCGCGGCGTCAGAGGCGGCGGCTTAGGCCGAATGTCGCGGCTGCGGCGTCCGCTGGCCGCCACGGCCACGGCGGCCCTCGCGGTGACGGCGGTCGCCGCCTGCTCCTCGAGCGGCTCGTCCTCAAGTGGCGCCAAGTCGCCGATCAAGCTGATGGTGATCAGCACGCTCCAGTCCGCGGCCTTCGGCTTCCCCGAGGCCGTCGACGGCGCGAAGGCCGCCGCCGCCAAGATCAACGCCGCCGGCGGCGTCAACGGCCGCCAGATCGAGATCCAGTCCTGCAACGACCAGTTCGACCCGAACACCGCGGTCGCCTGCGCCCAGAAGGCCGTGAGCCAGAAGGTCTCCGGCGTCCTCACCGGGTACACGTCATACGGATCCAAGATCGTTCCGGTTCTCGCGGCCGCGAAGATCCCGTTCCTCGGTGCCCTGCCGGCCACCGAGGTCGAGTGGAACAGCCCGGTGTCGTTCCCCTTCAGCCCTGGTACCAACGGCCTCTTCGCCGCGCTCTCGACCAAGCTGTACGAGCAGAAGTGCACGAAGATGGCCCTGCTGTCCAACACCGCCGGCGCCTCGATCGACACCTCCCACGCGGCGGAGACCGCGTTCAAGCAGGCCGGTGGTGAGGTCGTCTACAAGGCGACGATTCCTCCGACGGCGGCCGATGTCGCTCCCCAGGTGGTGGCCCTGCTGAAGGCCGGCGCCAAGTGCGTCGTCTCGGTCATCCCGCCGGCGGTCCAGCTGAACTTCATCAAGGCCGCCTACGCCGCGGACCCCACGCTGCCCATCGGTCTGGGTGGGCTGGACGACGAGGTGGTCGCCAAGCTCGGCCCGGCGGGCCAGAACCTGGTGCGTGCTGAGGCGAGCTATCCGGCCGCGTCGGACCAGATGAAGCCCTTCGTCGCCGCTCTGCACGCGTTCAACCCGGCAGCAGTCGTCTCTGCCTGGTCGCTGAACACCTACTCGGGTGTCGAGGCCATCGCGGAGGCCGCGAAGGGGCTGGACAAGACGGACGGCGCCTCGCTGATCGCGGCCCTCGACAAGACGTCCGTGACCCTGAGCGGTTACCCGAAGCCGATCGACTTCACCAAGCCGCTGGCCATCAAGGGCTGGTCGCGGCTGTTCAACTCGGAGGTGGTCGTGTCCCACTTCCAGGGTGACCACTTCGTCGCGTACCCGGGCACGGTGGACTCGCTCGCCGCCCTGCAGGCGACCCGAGGCGGCGCCTGACCTTGGTGACAACGCTCGGGGGCGTCGTTGGTCTGACGCCCCCGAGCGGCATTCCCACCGGCTCCTGTGATCGTCCAGGCCCGGTGGGCTGGGACTGCCTCCAGCGCACCGGCCGCCAGCCTGTCTCGCGGCCGGTGCGCATATGCCTTCCGCGGCCGCGAGCACGCCGGCTCGCGGCCGTGTGCTCGTTCATCTCCTCGAGGTCCTGGCTCCCTCGGACGCCACCGTGCCGACGGGCGGACGCCCGCCCGCCGGCACGGCTGCTGTTTCCGCGACTCACGGCAGACGCTCAGCGCGGCCTGGATACCGGCAGCATGCGGCGTAACACCGGCCGGCTCGGCCAAGGACCGTTCCCTTCCTCAGGCCAGGAACCGGTTCCGGCCTACTGACGGCCGGACCTTCTGGCGGGCGCGCGGTCATGGTCCAGCAGCCGGAACGCCGCCAGCAGCGCGTCACCGGTGGTGTCGATCCCGCCCCCGACGACGGTCCGCGGCACGTTCGTCGCGTCCTCGAGACTGATCATCTCGTCGTCGACGCGACCGGCCACCACCGCCGTGAGGAGCCAGATCCGTGTCCACTTCCTTGGGCTGGGATGTCCTCGCGCTTGGCTGGAATCTGTCTTCGCGGTGTCTCAGGACGGCTGGAAACCCGCAGGAAGGCCGACGGTCTTCACCTCGAAGTACTCGGCGAAGCCTTCCGGCCCGTGGGCCCGGCCGACACCGGAGTCCTTGTATCCACCAAACGGAACCCGGATGTCGACGCCAAGCGAGTTGACGCCGATCGTCCCCGCGCGGATCTTGCCGGCCACCTCCAGGCCACGTTGCGGGTCGGCCGTGAACACGCCGCCAGCCAGGCCGTAGTTGGAGTCATTGGCGATCCTGATCGCCTCCTCCTCGTCGGTGTAGGGCATCACCGTACCCACAGGCCCGAAGACTTCCTCGCGGCAGATCGTCATCGAGTTGTCGACGTCCACGAGCAGCGTCGGCTCGACGAACCATCCGCGCTCCAGATGCTTGGGCCGCCCGCCGCCGAAGACGACCTTGGCGCCGTCGGCGACGGCGTTGCTCACGTAGCTCTCCACCCGGTCGCGCTGCCGTTCGGCGACCAGCGGGCCGATGTCCGTGGTGGGGTCGAGCGGATCACCGACCTTCACCGCCGCCAGGGCGGCGCAGAAGGCGTCGAGAAGCTCGTCGTAACGGGCACGCGGTACGAGAATCCGGGTCCAGGCCATGCAGGCCTCCCCGTTGTTCAGCAACATGCCGCTGTGCAGGACCAGAGCGGCCATCGCCGCGGCGTCCATGTCGTCGAGCACGATCGCCGCGGACTTCCCCCCGAGCTCCAGCGTCACGCGCTTGATCTGTTCGCCACAGATGGCGCCGATCCTACGGCCGGCCGCCGTGCTGCCCGTGAACGAGATCATGTCCGTGCCGCGGTGCCGGACCAGGTATTCCGAGACCTCGCGGTGAGCCGGGACGACGTTCAGCGCACCGGCCGGCAGGCCGGCCTCGGCGAACGCCTCCGCGATGACATGGTCGTGCAGCGGTGTCTCCGGCGACGGCTTGAGGACGACCGTGCACCCTGCTACCAACGCGGGCAGCACCTTGGACAGCCCCAGGGAGACCGGCGCGTTCCACGGCACGATCGCGCCGACGACGCCGACAGGCTCATGCCGGACCAGGGCGCCTTCACCGCTCGGCAGCCGCCGGAGCTCGTCCCGCGGCCAGGCCACCTCGTCGGTGTGGTAATCGAAAAACGGCGCGACATGGCCCTGCCGGTAGCGGACGGTCACACCGTTCTCCCGCGAGACGAGCTGGGTCAGCTCGTCGGCGAGCGGCCGCAGCAGCTCGCCGGCCCGGCGCACGACCGCCCGGCGCTCGTCACGGGACATGCGTGGCCACGGTCCGTCGTCGAACGCCTGGCGGGCGGCGGCGACAGCCCGGTCGATGTCGGCTTCCTGGGCGACCGCGGCGGAACCGATCTTTTCCTCGGTCGACGGCGACACGACGTCAATCCGCTCGTGGCCGACGGAGGGCACATGTTCGTTTCCGATGAAAAGCGTGTCGCGCTCGTACGCCGTGCTTAGGTCGATCATTGGTCACTCGCAGTCTGCTCCGGCCAGAAACTGCTGGCCCGTCGAATTTCGCTTCCTTTGCGCGTGTGGCGAAATACCTCGTCGACCGGGTCGGGCTCGCGCTCCCCGAAGATCATGCATAGTGCGCCCGGCGGCCCGGCGGCCCGGCGGCCCGGCGGCCCGGCGGCCCGGCGGCGGTCTGGGCCAGGGCGCGCCACGGGCGACCACATCCTCCGTACCCGGGCCCATCAGGCGATCACCCGGTCGCCACTGGCCCGGCCCCAACGTCTCGCGAGCGGGTGCCCGATCGGGTGGCGAGTGTGTCGGCACCCGCTCCGCTTCCGCCCGTCCATGCGGTCATGACGATTTCTGCTCCCACAGCTCAGGGTGTGGCCGCGGTATTCGCTTCGGCCAGGTCTCGGTCGGGAAGTAGTCGTGGCCGTTGTTGCTGGAGGCTGATTGGCCGGGCCGAACACCCATGCCGTTCGCGGAGAACCGGTGATCCGACGCTAGTGTGAGGACGGTCACCCGTCAAGCATCCTGGATCCGAGATCCATCCATGCCCATCGGAGCCGGAGCGGGGACCTGCGGGACGGCGCCGTCGAGGCCGACGTCGTCCCCGTGCGGGGATCCGGCGTGTTCGCGATCTGGCCGGGTTGGTCACGGGGAGCCGTGGAGATCGAGCGCGGCGGTCGGGGTGGTGTGGTCGCGGCGGCCTGGCGGGACGAACCGGTAGCCGGCACCACGCAACCTGTTGATCAGCGCGGACTGGAGGCGGTCGACGAAGTGGATCCGGCCGTCGCTGTCCCGTGTGCCCAGGTCACCGCTGTGCAGCCAAACGTCTCGTAGCGCGGCCGCGCTCGTCGCCGGGATTCCGGTACCCGGGAGTGACACCCGGTCCGCGTATCACGATCTCGCCCAGCTTGTCGGGGGCGCGGTCGCTGACGTCCGCCACGCTTTAGCCTATGCTAAGAAGCAACTAGATTACTGGACTCCTGTGGTGGACTGTGGGATAATTGGGTGTGGCGAAGGAAGCCGGCTCTCGTATCCCGCGGCGCAAGTTGGAGGATATCCGCCTGCTCGCCTTGAGCGCGATCGATCGGGGGATGCACCCGAAGGATTCGGCGGAGGCGTTCGGGGCGGGTGTCTCGACGGTGTATGGCTAGCTGCAGGCGCGCAACGAGGGCGGGCTCGAGGCGCTGAAGGTGAAGACAGCGCCAGGACGGACACCGAGGCTTTCCGACGAACAGATGACGCGGCTGTGGAAGTTGGTTGTCGGGCGAGATCCCCGGCAGATGCAGTTCGATTTCGCCTTGTGGACCCGGGACATGGTGCGCGAGCTGATCCGCCGAGAGTTCGGGATCGTGTACACCCCCCAGGGCGTGGGGAAGCTGCTGCGCCGGATGGGGCTTTCCCCGCAACGCCCGATCCGGGACTCAATCTATTTCATCCCCGTGCGCATCTGGACGCGGGATGGGCCGAGGACGGATCAATGGACCAGCTGGCCGACATGCCCAGGCGGCAGGCGACCGACCCACGGACGGACGCGCGGACCGTCGAGGTCGAGTCCGACGTCACCGACGCCGTCGACCTCGGCGAGCAGTGTCGCTTACGGGGCACCGTGTTTGTTCCGGCGACCGGAGCTGGACCGGGGCCACGACCCGTTCTCGTGGCCGTCCCGGGTGGGACCTACACCCGGCGCTACTGGCATCTGGTGGTGCCTGGCCGGGCCGGGTACAGCTTCGCCGAGGACTTCGCCCGCCGCGGCGTCGTGGTGGTCGCGTTCGACAACCTGGGCACCGGAGCCAGCACCCGTCCGTCCGGTGGCGACCGCCTCACTCCCGAGGTGATCGCGCGGGCGAACCATGCCGCGGCTCGTGACGTGATCGACCGTCCGCGAAGATCCCACTCTTCGATGAAGCTGTCGTAGAAGAAGTCGTCGGGATCCATGTAATGAGCATTTTCAATGTTATTTTACGTGAATTGCGGGAATGTTCCGTCGCGCGCGTT
>NZ_FZMO01000241.1 GCF_900197875.1 Frankia canadensis
GGCTCGTCCTGGGGGCGGGGCTGTTCGGCGTGCTCGTCGTGGCGGTCGTGGCGGGGGCTGACCGGGCCGCGGGGGCGCGAGCGCGGCCAGGAGACCACCAGCGTCACAGCGGTCGTGCTGTCGGGCGGGTTCGCGCTCGGAATGGCGCTGCAGTCGACGCAGGACGGGTTCAGCCGGGATCTGACCGCCTTCCTGGTCGGCTCGGTCCTGACCGTCCAGCCCGCCGACATCGTGGTGAGCGCTGTGACCACGCTGATCGTGCTGGGTGTGCTGGTCGCGCTGCGCAGGGAGCTGTTGCTGGGTGCCTTCGACCCGGACGGCCTCGCCGCGGCGGGCTACCCGGCGCGGCGGCTCGACCTCGTCCTGCTGTTGGTGATCGAGGCGACCGTCGTGACCTCCCTGCCAGCGGTGGGCACGATCATGGCTGTCGCGCTGATCGCCGGGCCCGCGGCGACGGCGCGGCTGTGGTGCTCACGCACCGCAACGATGACGGCGGTGTCGATCGGTGTCGGCGTCGCGTCCGGGGTGGTCGGGCTGGCGATCAGTGAACAGTGGAACGTCGCCGCCGGCGGCGCGATCGTGCTCACGGTCGCGGCGTTCTTCGTGGTCTCCCTGGCACTGCGGTCACTCGCCCCGGGTGAAGCGGCCGCCAGCGTGCCGGCCCGACGGAAAAGCGCTGGACGCCCCACCTACTCTGGGTAGATGGAGTTCTCCCAGTCCGACAAGCTCGCCGACGTCTGCTACGACGTCCGCGGGCCTGTCCTCGACGAGGCGACCCGGCTGGAGGCGGCCGGCGAGCGCATCCTCAAGTTGAACATCGGCAACCCGGCGCCGTTCGGCTTCTCCGCACCGCCGGAAGTACTTGAGGCCGTCGCGGCGAACCTCGCGGACGCACAGGGATACAGCGACTCCAAGGGGCTGCTCGCCGCACGTGAGGCGGTCGTGCGCTACCACAACCGCAAGGGCATCGGCGGGATCACGCCGGAGAGCGTCTACCTCGGCAACGGCGTCTCCGAGATGATCATGATGGCGCTGCAGGCATTGCTCAACAACGGGGACGAGGTGCTGCTGCCAGCGCCCGACTACCCGCTGTGGACGGCGGTAGTGAGCCTGTGCGGCGGCCGGCCGGTGCACTACCGCTGCGACGAGTCCGCCGGCTGGGCGCCCGACCTCGCGGACATCACCAGCAAGGTCAGCGAGCGGACCCGGGCGATCGTGGTGATCAACCCCAACAACCCGACCGGAGCGGTCTACGACCGGCGGGTGCTGGAGGACATCGTCGACGTCGCCCGCCGTCACCAGCTGATGCTGCTGTCCGACGAGATCTACGACCGGATCCTCTACGACGATGCCGAGCACGTGGCGACCGCGGCGTTGGCGCCGGACCTGGTCTGCATGACGTTCAACGGCCTGTCCAAGGCGTACCGCCTGGCCGGGTTCCGCGCGGGATGGATGGTGCTGTCGGGACCGCGCCGCTCCGCGTCGTCGTACATCGAGGGGCTGAACATCCTCGCGAACATGCGGCTGTGCGCGAACGTGCCCGGGCAGTTCGCGACGCTCGCCGCGCTAGCCGAGGACGGCGGCGCCGGCGATCTGGTGCTGCCCCGCGGCCGGCTGCGCGAACAGCGGGACACGGTGGTCAGGCTGCTCAACGACATTCCGGGGGTCACCTGCGTCCCGCCGCGCGGCGCGCTGTACGCGTTCCCGCGGCTCGACCCGGAGGTCTACCCGATCAAGGACGACGAGCGGCTCGTCTTCGACCTGCTCGCCGCGGAGAAGATCCTCCTCGTGCAGGGCACGGGCTTCAACTGGCCGCATCCCGACCATGTCCGGATAGTGACCCTCCCGTCGGTGGGCGACCTCACCGACGCGATCGGGCGCATCGACCGGTTCCTGGCTCACTACAAACAGAACTAGTCCTATCGACACCATCGACCCGGTTGTCCACAGGAAGACGGCGCCCTGTGGACAACCTGTGGAAAAGACTCGACGCGATGCGGTGGTCGCGCTCGGGCTCGCCGTCGCGGTCATCGGCGTGGAGATCGCACTGCACGCCCGGATCAGCCGACCGCTCTGGTACGACGAGCTGTGGCGCCCGCACTTCGCGGGCGAGCCGTGGCGGATGTTCTGGCCGGAGCTGCGCGCGGCGAACACGCCGTCGTCGCTGGGCTCGATCGCCCTGACCCGCGTCAGCGGCGACGCGCTCGGCTGGCATGCCTGGGCGCTGCGCCTCGTCACGGCGGGCGTCTGGTTGCCGGTGCTCGCCGTCGCGGTGTACCTGTACGCGCGCCGCTTCACCGGGGTCGCCGCCGCGGTCGGCACGGCCGTCGCCGTCGCCCTGAGCGGCACGGTGATCGACGCGGGGACCCAGCTCAAGCCGTACGCGCTGGAGGCGGTCGTCTCCCTCGCCGTCCTGGCGCTGTGGACAACGCCCGGCGCCGGCCTGCGCCGCCGCACGGCCGCCGGAGCGCTGGCGCTGGTCTCGCTGCCCGCCGTGTTCCTGCTCGTCCCGTTGGCCGCCGCGGATGTGCTACGGGCAGGACGGGCGGCCAGCTCGCGAACCACGGTGCACACGGTCGGACTGGCGGTGGGGCGGGCCGCCGGGCGGGTGGCGCCGGCGTTGCTGCTCGCCGGCGGTCATGCCGCGCTGTTCGTCTCGCACCAGTCCAGCCAGCGGGCGAGTCACTTCTGGGACGACCAGTTCCTCGCCGGGCGCGGCGTCGTCGGCGGGCTGCGGTTCACCGCCGACCAGGTACGCGCCATCCTCGGCGGCACGCCCCCGGGCATCGACCGCTACGACCCCAACCTGGTGCACGCCCTGCTCGAGGGTCACCGGACGGCGACGACGATCGTCGGTGCCGCGACCGCGGTGGCGATGCTCGCCGGCGTCCGGGCGCTGAGCCGACGCCCTGACGGCGTGACGCTGCTGATCGCCGTCGGCGGGGCGGAGCTGGTGACACTGCTCGCCAGCGGCGCGCGCTACTGGCCGTTCGGCGCCTGCCGGACGAATCTCTTCCTGGTCCCGCTGCTCGCCGTCGTCGCCGCGGCCGGGGCCGGCGAACTGGCGACGATGGCCGCCACGACGCTGCGCCGCACACGGCCGGCGCTGACCGCCACGTCCGGGGCGAAGGACGCGGCAGGGATGGCGGTAGCGGTGGCGTGCGCGGTCGTCGTGGTGGGGGTGGCTGCAGTGCCGGTCAGTGCGGGGGGTGGGGTCGGCACGCTGTGGCGGGAGCGGCACGAGGTGCGCCCGATCGAGGGCCTGGTCGCCGCGACGGGCGCCGTCCGCACACAGTACCGCGAGGGAGACGCGGTGATCATCGGTGGCCGGCTGGCCCGGGCGGGCTGGCTCTACGGTATGGAACTGAGCGACGACGCCCGCGTCGGCCGCGCGCCGCGCATCCCCCGGTCCGCGACCACCTTCCTCACCGTGATCGGCCGCGGGGACGCCGAACGGGCCGTGCGGGCCAGGCCGCACCGACCCGGCGCGGTGCTGCTGTTCGTGCTCGCCTACGACCGCCGCGGCACCACGGCCGAGCTGGTCGCGCTGCGCCGCGGAGGCTGGTGCGAGCGTTCCGTGCGCTCCTTCCCGCTCACCGGGAACCTGCACGAGCTGGCCACCTGCCCCGTCACGGCATCCCGGAGACCGGCGACAAGCCCGACGGCAGGTCCCTCGACAGGAGGTCCCTCGACAGCAGGTACCTCGACAGCAGGTACCTCGACGACAGGGTCACGACAGCAGACCAATCCACTCGCGAAGATGCGAAAATAGGATCCCAGCGGTCCTGGGCCCGCGACACCTCGTCAGTCCACGTCCCGGACCACATCCACGGCCGCGGCGGAGACGGGCGTGGCGGAGGGAGCAGGCCGTGAGCACCACGGGAAACGGGACGAGCCCGCCCGGCCGGCGCGGGGCGCCGGGTCGGGGCACAGCGGTGCGCGCCACCCGTCAGGGGGACGCGGTGTGCGCCGCGCTCACCGAGACGGACGCCTTCACCAGCGCGCAGGACCTGCACGCCCTGCTGCGTTCCCAGGGCACGGCGGTGGGGCTCACCACCGTCTACCGGCACCTGCAGGTACTGGTGGATCGCGGCGAGGTCGACATGATCCGCCGGGACGACGGCGAGACCGTCTACCGGCGCTGTGCCACCGAGGCCCACCATCACCATCTGGTCTGCCGGGACTGCGGGCGGACGATCGAGATCGCCGGGCCGGAGATCGAGGCGTGGACGGCCGCCGTCGCCGCGGCCGAGGGCTTCGTCGACGTCGCGCACACCGTGGAGATCTACGGCACCTGCGCCGAGTGCGCCGGGACCGGGACCGCCGCCTCCTCCGTCTGAATGCTCCGTCTGAATGCTCAGCGCGGCGGTGTGTCCGAAAGCCCGGTGCAGCCGCGCAGCGCGTTCCAGCCGCCGAGCGCCTGCCCGGCAGCGGCACCGGTCAGGGGGCGCGGCGCGCCACCGACGATGCGGGCCGGCACCCAGGTCGCGTCGGTGACGGCCCGGCCGGCGACCGTCAGCCGCAGCACCCCGGAGGCGGTGTTGGGGCCGTTGCCCGACGAGTAGAAGACGAAGTTCCCGAGGCCGTAGTCGACGTACACGCCGCTGTCGGCCCAGCCGCCGCCGAGCAGGACGTGCGCATGACTGCCGACCACGACGTCCGCCCCGGCGGCGGCGAGCAGCGGAACGAGGGAACGCTGCGTGTCGGTGGGGCACTGCTGCTGCTCGGTCCCCCAGTGCAGGAAGACGATGACCGTGTCCGCGCCGGAGCGGGCCGCGCGCACCGCCGCGACCAGCCGGTCGACCTGCTTCGCCGAGGCCAGGCCCGGCTTGTGCGGACCGGCCGTCCAGGCGGCGGCGAGTTCGTCATCGAGGACCTGGGTAGCGCCGACGACCGCGATCCGCTGCCCCTTCACGGTCGTCCGGTAGGGGGTGAAGGCGCGCGTGTCGTCCTCGCCGATGCCGATCACCGGGTAGTGCGCGGCGGACGCGCCCCGCAGCGAGTCCCGCAGCCCTTCCAGGCCGTAGTCCATGCCGTGGTTGTTGGCCATGGTGACGACGTCGATGCCAGCGGCGCGCAGCGCGTCGAACGCGGTGGGCGGCGCGCGGAAGGTGTACTCCTTCGGCGCCGGGGTGCCGCCGGTGGTCACCGCGGTCTCCAGGTTCGCGATCGCCAGGTCGGCGGCGGACAGCGTCGCGGCCATCGGCCCGATCGCCGTGGCCGGGTCGGCGGCGAGCCGGGCGCCGGGGGAGCCGGCGAAGTGGATGTCCCCGCCGAACGCGATGGTCACCGGCGTGCCCGTCGGCCGACGCGGACCGTCCTGGCCCGCGCCGGCGCCCGCGGGACGCGTGGCGGCCGTGGAGGCGTCCGCGGCCGCGGCCACCCGCCCGGTCGGCGTGGCGCTCCCGGACGCGCGGCCCGCCTGGTCCTTGTCATCGCCGTACGGCACCGAGCATGCGACGAGCCCGGCGACCAGTGCGCCGGCCACGCCGAGCGCGGCGCGCGGGCTTGACGGGCGGGCCCGTGGGACGGAGAAACGTCGCATGGG
>NZ_FZMO01000270.1 GCF_900197875.1 Frankia canadensis
GGCCGTGACGGGACGGGCGGGGACGGGGCGAGCGGCGGCGGGGCGAGCGGGTCGAGCTGGCCGTCGAGGAGGTGGATGATCCGCCGGGCCCCGGCGGCGACCTGCCGGTCATGGGTGACGAGCAGGATCGTCTGGCCGCGGTCGTTCAGGCGGTGGAACAGCTCAAGGATCTCCGCGGCGCCGGCCGAGTCGAGGGCGCCCGTCGGCTCGTCGGCGAGCAGCACTGTCGGGTCGCCCGCGAGGGCACGGGCGATCGCGAGCCGCTGCCGCTGCCCCCCGGACAGCGCCGCCGGCCTCGCCTCGGCGCGCTCCAGCAGGCCGAGCACGTCGAGCAGCTCGCGGGCGCGCTGCACCGACGCCCGGCGTGACAGCCCGGACAGACGCGCCGCGAGCTGCACGTTCTCGGTGACGGTCATGGCTTCCAACAGGTGGAAGAACTGGAAGACGAGGCCCACGTGCCGGCGGCGCAGCCGGGCGAGCGCCGTCGCCGACAGGTCGGCCAGCGGCGTGCCGGCCAGAGTCACCGTGCCCGCGTCGAGGCGGTCAAGCCCCGCGACGACCCGCAGCAACGTCGACTTTCCGCTGCCGGACGGGCCCATGACGGCGACGAACTCGCCGCGACGCACCACCAGGCTGACGCCCCGCAGGGCGTGCACGGCCGCGCCGCCCGCGTCGAACACCCGCTGGGCCGCGACCAGTCGGATCACCTCGGCGTCCGCTGGAGGGCTGGCCTCCGCGCCCGAGTCGGCAGCCGCGCCGGCGGCTGTGCCCGTGCCCGCGGCTGTGCCCGTGCCCGCGGGCATCGCGGCGTCTTCCATGGCCCGATTCCACCCCGATCGTCGAGCCGTGCACAGACGGCCACCATCCGTCCGGTCGGTGGTGGTGGCATCCCCTCGAACGCGCAGGTTGCCACCGTCGCCGGACTCGTCCCTCGACACGCATCGTTACTGACGCCGCCGACCGGGGGCCACCATCACGAGAACGAGGAACATCATCATGGACTCTCTGCGTACCTCCAGCCGGCACGGCGGGGGCATGGCCGACCGTGGCCGGTACTCCGAACCGCACGGCCACCGCCCGCCGGCCTCCGACCGGTTGGACGACCGGTTCGACGACCAGATCGAAGGGATCGGCGACAGGGTCGACGACGGGATCGACGAGCGGTTCGACAAGCGGTTCGACAAGCGGTTCGACGAGCGGTCGGACGGGCGCGGTGGCGAGCCGGACGGCGCGTCCGGGGGGCGGCGCGGTGCCCACGCCACTCGGCGGGCCCGCTGGCCCTGGGCTGGTCTGGTGGCGGCGGTCGGCGGCGCGGCCGGCTCGTTCGTCCTCGGCTGGGATCCAAGCGAGGAGGCGACCAGGGCGGGCAGCGCCGCGATCATCGCCGAGGCCACCGACCACCGGCACGCGATCATGATCGGGGCATCCGTCGGCTTCGCCAGCGTGCTGGCGCTGCTGGTCTTCACGGCGGGATTCGGCCGGCTGGCCGCGCGGCGCGCTCCTGACAGCATCGCCGTGACCGCGATGCGGATGGCGTTCACCGCGGCGCTCGGCTGCCTGATGTTCAGCTTCGGTCTCAAGCACGCCCTCGCCGGTGGCATCCCGGGTGGCATCGACGCGAGCTTCTACACCAGGACGGACGTCGAGGTCCTCGGCCTGGTGGTCAGCCAGATGCAGTACGCCGCCTGGTGGGGAGTGATCGCCGCGGCGGCCTGCGCCGCCGTGCTGGCGCTGCGGACCAGGGTGCTGCCGCGGTGGTTCGGTGTCGTCAGCGCGGTGCTCGCCACCGTCTCGATTGGCGCCACCCTCGCCGTCGGCCTGCCCTACTCGGCCGGGCTGCTCGGGCCGGTGTGGCTCGCGGCCGCCAGCGTCGCCGCCCTGCGTACCTCCGACGCCTAGAACCGCGGCGTCTCGAGTTGTGATCTTCGTGTCGCTCTGTCGCTCTGTCGCTCTGTCGCGGTGGCGGGTCGTGGCAGCGTTCTGACACCTTCACGGCGGCCCGTGTCGCGAACAGGGTGACAAACTGGACGCGACAGGCGGGGTTCGCGACACGGTGCCGCTGACCCCGTAGGCGCTTCCCCGCTACGGGAAGTCCGCCCCATCCTCGGTGTTCGGGTCGACGCCACCGCCATTGATGATCATGGAATCTCGGTGGTGCGGCTTCAGCGGGACGGCCCGGCGCCGGGAGGTCCTGTTCGGCCGCCAGACCGCCGCGGACTGGGCCTCATACACCGTGACGGCGACCATCGGGGACCTCGGCAGGCTTCCCGCGCCCGCCGCGTCACCCGCGTCCGGTGGGGCCAGCGCGTCCGGTGGGGCCAGTGTGTCCGGTGGGGCCAGCGTGTCCGGTGAGACGGGCGTGTCCGGCTCCTGAGATGACCTAGCCGGATACCATAGGTGGCACGAAGATGACACTGGCAGGAAGTCCGGGGGTCACAGTGTGATCTGTCGGCAGGGTGACCGCCGAAGTGCCTCCCATGTGAGGGTTCATCCCGCCAAACTGGGTACGTGCTTCGCATGGCTCGACACAGTCGTCCTCAGGCCTCCCGTCACCGCGCCCGCGTCCGGGTCGCGCGCCGGGTGGTCCTGCCCGCAGTCACCCTCGTCACCGCGGGAGTCGTCACCGTGGGAACCGCGTTCGCCTGCCCTGGCTCGTCGGCCCCGTTGTCCTCGACGACGACAGCGTCCCCGAGAAGCGGAGCCGTCGTGGCCACATCCGTTCGTGAGTCGGACACCGTCCCCCCGTCGGCCGCCGACGCCGCCGCGATCGTGCGGGCGGTGAAGGCCAGCCCGTACACCTCCGCCGTCCCGGCGAACCAGTACGAGGTCACCGGCACGGTGCTCGCGAGCAGCGACCCGACCTGGGCCTACACCGAGCTGCACCCGACGGTCGAGGACGTCGACCGCGCCGAGGGCGTGCTGCACCGGGGCACGGGCGGCTGGGAGCTCGTTCAGCTCGGCACCTACGAGCTGGGCTGCGGCGTCGCGCCGGAGGCCGTGCTGCGCGACTTCCGCCTCGCCTGCCCGCCGCCGGACGCCGCGCCCGAGGCCGACGCCCCCGCCGCGCCGGACGCCGCCCCCGCTACCGAACCGGCCCGTTCCGCCTAGCGCCTCGCTCTCCCCGCGCCGCGCCTCCCCGCGCCGCGCCTCCCCGCTCCGTCTGGCCCACGCGGCCCGCCGCCGATGCCTCCACCGGCGCGTTGGAGGATGCTGTTTGCTGTCAAGGGCCCGTCCCGGCTGGTCACGCCGCCGGGACACCGACACAGCGGGAGGCGAACCGAGTGCCTGTCACTCCACTCGAGATCCGTACGGCCGACGGCGTCATGGACGTCTACCTGCACATCCCGGACGACGCCCAACCCAGCGAGGCGGCGCCGCTGCCGGTCGTCATCCTCTACCCGGACGCCGGCGGAGTCCGGCCGGTGATGCAGGAGATGGCCGCCCGGTTCGCGGCCGAGGGCTACGCGGTCGCGCTGACGAACTACTTCTACCGGTCCGGCCGGCTCTCCTTCGACCTGGGAACCGTCTTCGGTGATCCGGACGAACGGGCCCGACTGATGGCCATGCTCGGCGAGGCGTCTCCCGAGGGTGTCGTGCACGACACCGAGGCGCTGCTCGACGTCCTGGCCGAGGCCGGGAACCTGCGCTCCGACCGCGTCGGCGCCGTCGGATACTGCCGCGGCGGCCTGATGGCGTTCACGATGGCCGGCGAGCTGCCCGAGCGGATCGCCGCCGCCGCCTCGATCCACGGCGGCGGCATCGCGACCGACGCCCCGACCAGCCCGCACCTGCGCGCCGGCGCGATCACCGCCGGCCTCTACTTCGGCGTCGCGGAGAACGACCGCAGCTGCACCCCCGAGCAGCGGGACATGCTCGTCGCCGCGCTCGAGAAGGCCGGCGTCCGCTACGAGCTCGACGACGTCCCCGCCGGCCACGGCTTCGCCGTCCGCGACCACACCGGCGCCTACGACGAGGCCGCCGCCGAGAACCACTTCGCCAAGGTCACCGCCCTGTTCGCCCGCGAACTCCCCCGCGCATGACCGCGTGCCGCTGCTTGTAGTCGTCCGGATCGGACCGGGAGTCCGGCCCCTCGCGAGCTGCGTCTCCCGTGGTTCTCGGCCTGGTAGGCCGCACGGGAGATCGTGCGGCGGATCCCAATGGCCGGCTTCCCACCCGCAGAGCCGGCCGTCGGCGCCTGTCCGCTGCAGGCGTTGCGTGGGAACGGGAGGTTCTGCCAGTTTCAACGGGACGAATCGGACAGGGAGCCATGTGAAAGTGGCACGTCGAGGCCTTCCCCCGCGCCGGCGCGGAAAGTGCGTCCCACCAGGTGAAACGCAGGAGGTTCCAGCCGAGGCGGACCAGGTCGTTCTGACGGGCGCGGTCGCGATGCGGGGCCGCCGGCAGGCCAAGGGGGCCGACCCCGTCCGCCTCGACAGCTAGGCGCGCGCCCGGCCAGGCGAAGTCGACGCGGGCCACCAGCCGGCCGCTGCGCGGATCACGCACCGGCCACTGCGTCTGCTCGGGCAGCAGGCCAGCGTCACCGAGAAGCAGGCGCAGCCGTGTCTTCACGCCGACGCGGACAGCCACGGTTCGCCTTCGAGCTGTATGCCTTGTCCGCAAGCCCGAGGTCGGGCTGGGCTGGGTTGGGTTCGCGGCCGACCCGACCCGCGGCGACCGGGTCCTTTCCCCATGCGCCCGGGCCTGCGTCGAGTCCTCGCACCTTCTAGGTGATCAACCCATTGACGCCCGCCACGGCCCGCTGCGCGCTTTATCCACAGCCGGGCCGCCGTGTTCCAGCTGTCCACAGATTCAAACACTTGTTCGACAGTCCGGGCTGCCCGATCTACGGTCGTAGGTTGCCGGGTAGTGTCCACGCCTAGAGGGGCCATGATCCGCAC
>NZ_FZMO01000243.1 GCF_900197875.1 Frankia canadensis
GCCCCCGCCGGCGCCGGGGCCGCGGCCACCGCGTCGGCGGCGAGCCGCCCGGCCGAGCCGCGAGAGCGGCCGACCGGCATCGTCGGCCGACGTTCCGCGGCGTCGCGGCGGTCTGACGCCATCCCGGCGACCGCTGGCGCCCCGACCGCCACCGTGGGGGAGGACCGCGCCCCCCAGCGTGACGCACCCGCGAAGCGCGACGCCTCGTCGAGGGGTGACGCCTCGTCGAAGGGCGAGGACCTGTCAAAGCGCGACGCCGCGCCTGCCTGGGCAGGGGAGCCGGAACGAGAAGGCGCGCCGGTGCGCTCCGCCATGCGGGTGCCCACGCCGCCGCGACCCGACTCGGACGGCGGGACCACGAGCGGCGCCCCGAACACCCACCCCCGCCGCGGCGACCGGATCGTGGCCAGGGTGGCCGACCTACGCCGGCGGGACGGCCGCGGCGGCGATGCGGGCGACCGGCCGGCTCAGCGCCCCGTCGACGCGCGTTCCTGACCCAGGCCGGTGTCGGTGGTGTCGGTGGTGTCGGTGGGATCGGTGGGCGGCTGGTAGGCGCCAGCGGCCTGCCCCCACGGCCCCGCGCGGGCATGCGCGGTGACATCGGCTCGCACGCCCGGCAGGGCGACCTGGACGGTGACCTCGACGGCGTCGGCGACGACGTGACAGTCGACCAGGAGCGTTCCGTTCGCCGCGCTGATCCGCGCCGCGCGGGAGCAGACGGACGCCGCGTCCGCGGGGGGCATGCCGGCGGCGGCGAGCGCGGCGAGATCGGCGCCGGCCGCCGCGCGCTGGCGCGCGGCACCGATCGTCGTGAGGGTGAGGGCGAGCCCGGCCAGGCACCCCAGCGCGAGCATCGCGGCCAGCAGCAGGACCGTTGCCGATCCGGCGTCCGCGGGGAGCCGGCCGCCGCCCGCGGAGGTGGGATCGCGGGCATGACGTCTCCTCCCGAAGGCCATCCAGCCGGTCATGGCCCGGCCCGGGCGGGCGCGGAGGCCGCAGGCCGGGGCATGGCGGAGGCGGTTGGCGAGTTCGCTGGGGCTGGGGCCGGAGGGCTGTTGGTGGCCTCGGCCGCGGCGACGGCGCGGGCATTCACCACCAGATCCGGGACGAGCCGGCCGAGCCCGGCTGCCCCGATCCGAGCCGAGACCTCGACGTTCACCAGTTCGTTCCCGTGGCGTATTCGCACCTCGGCGCCGGGCGGCGCGGCCCGCGCCGCCATGGCGGCCGCCGAAGCGTCCGGTTCGCCTCGTGCTGCCAGGCGGGCGCCGATCCGCGCCGCGTCGGCGCAGCGGGCCGCGGCGGACACGGCACCGAGCAGCCAGGCGGCAAGGAGGAAGACCACGAACAGGGTGGGCAGGCCGACGGCGAGCTCGGCGGTGGCCTGACCGGCGTCGCGCCGGCCGCGCCCGGTTCGCGTCGCGGCGTGTCGACGTAGTGTTGCGGCGTGGCGCATGACGGCGGCTCAGAACGACACCGTCAGCGCGCGCTGCACGACCGAGGACATCAGCGATCGGATCGCCGAGCTGGTCACGACCGCGTAGAGGACGCTGGCGAAGGCGACGGCGGCGAGTGTGCCGATCGCGTACTCGGCCGTGGACATGCCCAGGTCGCCTCCGGTGACGCCGCCGCGGCGGCCGATCGGGATCCGGCGCAGTGCGCCTCGGACCGGCCGGCGGCGGTACGGGTGCCCGGGACGCCGGGACGATCTGGCCGGTCGGGTCGTGACCCGCGGTCGGAACATGCCTGGTGGTCGGTACATCGGATACCTCCGGGTCAGGGGGTGGGTGGTTGCGGGGAGACGTCGTGATCACGCCGGCAGCAGCCCGGGGAGGGAACCGAGGACGGCGGGGACGACACCGAGGAGCAGGAACGCGGGCAGGAAGCACAGGCCGAGCGGCACGACCGCCAGGACGCCGGCCCGGCGGGCGGCGGCGATGATCTCCGCGTGCGCCTCGTCGCGGGCGCGCGCGGCGAGGCGGGTGAGGGTGGCCGCGGGTCTCGCTCCCGAGACCTGGGCCCGGTCGAAGGCGGCGACGGCGGCGCGCGTCATCACCGTCCATCGGGACCGGGGCGAGCGCAGCGGGCCCCGGCGGAACCCGGCCGGCAGCCGATCGAACGGCCGGTGGGGCGTGCTGGCACGGACCAGCTCGGTGCACGCGCGCAGGGCGGGGTCGCCGTCGGCGAGCGCGGCGGCGGCACGACGCAGCTCACGACCGAGCGTGCCGCCGGTGGCCGTGCCCACCGCGGCCAGCGCCGCGGCGACGGTCGCACCGCCACGCAGACAGGCCGCGACCAGGTCGAGGGCCAGCGGCAGATCGGCGATCAGCCGGCCGTGCTCGGTGGCGGCGCCGGCTGGGGCGCCTCGCCGTGCGGCGTCCAGCGCGACCGGGGCCGCCCTTCGCTCGACCGCGGCGGCGAACGCCCGCATCCACCGCAGCCCGACCAGATCGGCGAGCATCCCGAGCGCGAGGCACGCGGCGCCGGCCGGGGTGTGGAGCAGTGTGTGCAGGGGGCTCGCTCCGGCGAGCGAGCCCAGAGCGATGCCGGCGACGGGCAGTGAGGCCACCAGCCGCCCGGAGGCTCGGGGCCCGGCGAGCGCGGCCGTCAGCTCGCCAGCCCGCACAGCGTCCGCCCGGGCGTGAACCGCCAGCATCGCCGCGACCGGGGCGAGCCGCGCGCCCATCATCGTGCACACCTGGTAGGCGATCCCGAGCTGGCGTACGGCCGACGCCTCGCATCGGCACAGGACCACGCCGGGGTCGTCCGGACCGGTAAGTTCCGCCGCCAGATCGCCAAGGGGAATCCAGCCCGGGTCCCGCGCGGCGAATGTGGTGGCGTGTCCCGCGAGCGCCTGCGCGGCGGCCCGCAGCGCGGGCTGCTGCGCGCCCCCCGCGTCGAGCTCGGCGGCGAACGCCGCGAGGAGGTCCTCGGCGCCGGCCCGTACCTCCTCGTGGCGTCGCCGCGCGCGGGCGCGCCGCGTGGCCCGGGCGAGACAGACGATCGCGATCATGATCGTTACGGCGGCGACGGGACCACTGGCCAGCCCGGCCATGGCGCCGAGGAGCATCGCCCCGAGCGCCGCCGCGGTCGCCGACCGGGACACCGTCCCGCGCGGCCCGCTCACGCCGGCCGCCCGGACGCCCGCCGCGCGGGTTCGAGTGGGGCGGGCAGCCCGACGCCGCGAGCACGCAGCAGGCGGCCCAGCAGCGGCAGCCCCGCGCCGACCAACTCCGCGCCAGGCCCGTGCGCGCCGACCCCTCGGCCAGGCCGCGGCGTGACCAGTGCCGGCAGCACCCGCACCAGACCGTCACCGGACCGATGGAACACGCCTACGGCGTGGACCCGGCGGCGGCCGTCGGCGTCCCGCTGGAGGTGAACGACCGCGTGCAGGGCCGCGGCGACGTGGCTGTGCACCGCGGAGCGGGACAGCCCGGCGAGGGCGGCGAGCGCCTCCAACCGGCTCGGAACGGCGGCGGTGTCGTTCGCGTGCAGCGTGCTCATTCCGCCCTCGTGGCCGGTGTTCAGCGCCACGAGCAGGTCGAGCACCTCCGCGCCGCGCACCTCGCCGACCACCAGGCGGTCCGGGCGCATCCGCAGCGCCTGGCGGACCAGCTCCCGCTGGGTGACCTCACCGGCGCCCTCGATGTTCGGTGGCCGGGCCTCCAGCCGGACCAGGCCAGGCCGGGGGACCACCAGCTCCGCGGTGTCCTCGACCAGGACGATCCGCTCGCTTGGGCGTACCGCCCCGAGCAGCGCGGCGAGCAGGGTGCTCTTGCCCGTGCCGGTCCCGCCGGTGACGACGACGGCGAGCCGGGCGGCCAGCAGCGCGTGCAGGACGGACGCGATCGCGGGGCTCACGGTGCCGGCGAGGGACAGCTCGTCGATGGTGAAGGGCCGCCGCCGCGGCCGCCGCAGCGACAGGCAGGTGCCGCGTACCGCGGTGGGCGCCAGCACCGCGTGCAGGCGCGTGCCGTCGGCGAGCAGGATGTCGGCGAACGGCATCGCCGCGTCCAGCCGCCGCCCGGCCGCCGCCGCCAACCGGATGGCCAGGCGCCGGACCGCCTCCTCGTCGGCGAAGGCGACCGACGTCCTCTCCAGCCGCCCGCGTCGCTCCACCCATACCTCGTCCGGGGCGTTGACCAGCACGTCCGTGACATACGGGTCGGTGAGGAAGGGTTCGAGCGGGCCGGCGCCGGCGGGAGTGCGGGCCAGGTCGGACGAAGGCGGGATCGCGGTGAGCGCTGGCGGCGCCTCGGGCGGGTCGTCGGCGTCCGGCGCCGGCCGGCGTCCCGGGGCCCGCCCGCCGCGACGGGCGGGCATCGCCGTCACTGCGGGCAGCCGGGCCGCGTGACCCGGCCGCCGAGGATGCCGAGCCCGGCCAGCAGGTGCTCGCCGATCAGGCTCGGGCTCGTCGCCGGTCCGCCCGTGCCACGGCCGGGCGACGTCCGCGGCACGGGGATGTCGGCGACGCCGACCACACCGGCCAGGGGCACGCCCAGCGTCCGGCTGACCTCGGCGGGGGCGAGCGACCCCGCGCTGTCCCGCCGGACCACGGCACGCACGTCGGCGCATCGGTCGCGGACAGCGGCGCAGACCCGGTCGGCCGTCGCGACCGAGTGGGGGTCCGCGCGCAGCACGACGAGGGCGGTCTCGCAGGACCCCAGCGCCAGGGTGGCGGCCGGGTCCTGCTGCCAGGGAAGATCGACGATTGTCAGGTCCGTGGCCGGATCGACGGAGCCGAGCACCGTGGCCATGGCGCTCGGCGAAAGCACATGGCCTGCCCGCGGATCCCAGGACATGACGGTCAGGTCGCCCCGTTCCGGCGCGTTCGCGGATCGGCGCCACGGCGTCCGGGCGCTGGCCGGCCTGGCGTCGGCCCGCGCCGCCGCCTCTCGGGGCGGCGGCGCGGGGGGTGGCGTTCCCCGGCGGAACAGGTGGGAGCTGTCGACCATCGGGAGAAGCTGGCTGAACGCGGGCCCGAGGCCGCCGCCGCGCGGGTCGGCATCGACCAGCACGGTGGTCAGCTCGTGGCACAGCCCCGCGATGGCCAGCGACACGGCCACCGTCGACGCGCCGCTGCCCCGCCGGCCGCTGACGACCCCCAGGGTCGCCGCTGACCGTCCCCTGGGCGGACCGCCGCTCGCGCCGAAGGCATCCATCAGCCAGAGTTCCGCCTCGGGCAGGAAGACGACGTGATCGGCCCCGAGCCGGGCGCCGGTGGACCAGACCCGGCCGTCGTCCACGTCCCCGCCGGCGAGCACCAAGCGCGGCCGTGGCGGCAGGCCGGCGGCGACGCACGCCGCCGCGCGGTCCATGCCGACGATGACGAGCGGCGCTCGCGACCAGTACCTGCGTACCGCGGTGGGTTCGACGGCCACGGTGGCGCTCACACCAGCGGCCGCGGCCAGCCGGAGCAGGTCGTCGATCAGGCCGGGAAGACCCGTCACGATGAGGGGCCGCGGCGGCGCACCGAGATCGCCCGTCAGCCCGGGTGAGGGTGGAACGGTCGGCGGGGG
>NZ_FZMO01000105.1 GCF_900197875.1 Frankia canadensis
GCCCGTCACGTCCCCCCGCCGCGCCCGGGCGCGCTGGCCAGGCGGCCCTCGCGCCCGTCACGTCCCGCCGCCGCCCGTCCGCCGCCCGGCCCCCGCGCCCCCGCGGGCGGTCCGTCGGGGATCGCGTCGAACTCGCCGGTCAGCTGCTCGGCGTAGCGCCGGTCGTAGCCGCCCGCGCCGCCGCCGTCGTCGCCATAACGCTGGTCGGGGTAGTCCCGCGCCGGGTAGTCCCTGCCGGGTTGCCGCGGGCCGCGACGGTTCCGGTCGGCGGGGTCCTCGTCCGGGCGGTCATAGCCGTCGTCGTAGCGCCCACCCCGGTCGCCGCCGCGGTGGCGCGACGCCCCGTAACTCTCCTCGTCGAGGTCGCTCTCGTCGTCGTAGTCGTCCTCGGCCTCGTAGCCGCCGGTGTCCGCGGCGGGGGAGACGAGGCCGCGCTGGGCGGCGTCGAGGTGCTTCATCCGGTCGAGCACCTCGTCGGCGGTCGGCCGCTCGATCGCGTCGACGAGCCGGCCGTCGGCGAGGAAGATCACCTCGTCGGAGTAGGAGGCGGCCGTCGCGTCATGGGTGACCATGACGATCGTCTGGCCGAGGTCGGTCACCGAGTCGCGCAGGAACTGGAGCACCTCGGCGCCCGAGCGGGAGTCCAGGTTGCCCGTCGGCTCGTCCGCGAAGATGATCTCCGGGCGGGTCACCAGCGCCCGGGCGCAGGCGACACGCTGCTGCTGGCCGCCCGACAGCTCCGGGGGCCGATGCCCCAGACGGGGGGCGAGACCGACCGCGTCGACCACGGTGCGCATCCACTCCTTGTCGGGGGCGCGCCCGGCGATGCTCAGCGGCAGCGTGATGTTCTCCGCCGCGGTCAGCGTCGGCAGCAGGTTGAACTGCTGGAAGATGAAGCCGATGCGGTCGCGGCGCAGCCGGGTGAGCTCCTTGTCCGACAGCCGGGACAGATCCACGTCCCCGATGAACACCCGGCCGCGGGTCACCGTGTCCAGACCGGCGAGGCAGTGCATCAGGGTCGACTTGCCCGACCCCGAGGGCCCCATGATCGCGGTGAAGCGTCCGCGGGGAAAGCCCAGGTCGATCCCGCGCAGGGCGGTGACGATCGTGTCCCCGGAGCCGTAGACCTTCGTCAGCTGGCTGGCGCGCGCCGCCGCGACGCCGGAGGAGCCCGTCGCACCGCCGCCCGTGCGCCGCCCACGGCCGCGTGATCCGCCGTCGCCCGCGTCCCGTTGCCCGCCCGGGGATGATCCGGTCCGTCGGGCCATCAGTCGTCCTCCTCGCGCGCCGCGCCCCCCAGGGCGGGTGTCGGTGTCCCCGACCGCCCTGGGGCCGGGTCATGAGCGTGCCTTCGTCCTATGTACGTCTATCGGCGCGACGAGGACCGCACCGCGCCCAACCCGGCTCGTCCGGACAGCTGCGCCGCCATCGTCCGATCCCTCAACGAGCGAGACATGATCCGCATCTCGGCGCCGCCCGGGCCTGTGGACAACCCGATGCCAGGCCCGTTCGCCCGGGCCGTCCCCCGACCCGCCCCTAGCCGTCGGCCTCGCAGACGGCCGGCACAGCCTCCGCGAGCGCCGCCGCGGCCGCGGACCGGGGGGCCGGCAGCGGCGGGGGCGTCCCGCCGAACGCCGGGCAGCGCGCCTGATGATCGCACCAGGAGCACAGCCGGCTCGGCGTGGCCCGCCAGTCGCCGGTGCGGTGGGCGCGGTCGATCGCCGCCCACAGTGCCTCGATGCGCCGCTCGGTGGCACGCAGGTCCGCCTCGTCCGGCGTCGCCCGCAGCCAGGTGCGGTCCCCGAGGTAGTACAGGCGCAGCTCACGGGGGATCACGCCGCGTACCCGCCACAGCAGCAGTGCGTAGAACCGCATCTGGAACATCGCCGAGTTCTCGAACGCCGGCCCCGGCGAGCGGCCCGTCTTGTAGTCCACCACCCGCAGCGCGAGCCCCTGCGCGGTGGTCGCCTCGTCGAGGCGGTCCACGTAGCCGCGCAGCCGCAGCCCTGATTCCAGCACATGCTCGACGTAGAGCTCGCGGGCGGCGGGGGCGAGCCGGGTGGGATCCTCCAGCGCGAAGTAGCCGGCGAGCAGCTCGCGGGCCGATTCCAGCCACTGCGCCAGCGCCGCCTCGTCGTCGAACAGGGTCCCGACCGCCGGCTCCCGCTCCCGCAGCCGCGCCCAGGCGGGCTCGACCAGCTCGGCGGCGGCCTGCAGGGTCCGCCCCGCCGGCGGCAGGTCGAACAGTCCCTCCAGGACCGCGTGCACGACCGTGCCGCGGGTGGCGGCGGGGCTGGGCGGCTCCGGCAGCCGGTCGATGACCCGGAACCGGTAGCGCAGCGGGCAGCTGACGACGACCCTAGATCCCGCCACCGACAGCGCCGCGGGTCGGCCCCGCGGGCCCGGGGGTGCCGCCACCGGACGGCGTGCTGGTCACGGACGCGCACAGGGCCGGCAGACGCCGCCGGATCGGGTCCGTAGCATCGGATCCATGACGGATCAGCGCGGCAGTGTCGGCTCGGATGCCCAGGGCGGCCCGGGTGGCGTCGCGCGTCACCCGGAGGACCGCTCCTCCGGCGTCATGGTCGGCCGCGTCCGCGGCGTCCCGATCTACGTCTCGCCGCTCGCCCTGATCTTCGCCGTGCTGGTCGCCTACCTGATGTCCGGGTCGATCCGCGACCGGCTACCCACGGCCTCCGACGGTCAGGTCCTCGCCATCGCCGCGGTGATCTCGGTCGGGTTCCTCGCCTCCCTGCTGGCCCACGAGCTCGGCCACTGCCTCGTCGCGCTGCGGCTGGGCCACGTCGTGCACTCGGTGACGCTGCACGGGTTCGCCGGGTTCACCGCCTACGAGCCCGAGCCGCGCAGCGCCGGTCGGATGTTCCTGATCGCGTTCGCCGGCCCGGCCGTCAACGGGGTGCTCGCCGGGGCGGGCGAGCTGGTGCTGCTCGCCGTCGGGGCGGACACCCACGTCGGGGTCGCCGTGCGCGACCTCGCGTACATCAACCTGGCGCTGTTCGTGTTCAACCTCGCTCCGGGCCTGCCGCTGGACGGCGGCGGCGTGGTCGTGGCCGGCGTGTGGGCGCTGACCAAGGACAAGCTGCGCGGGCTGCGCGCCGGGGCGTACGGCGGCTTCCTGGTGGCGGCGGGGCTGCTCGTGTGGGGCACGACGGTCGCCGGCTCCGGCTTCGGCCTGTTCTACACATATGCTCTGGCGGGATTCCTGGCGTTCGCGGCCTTCCAGTCGTTGCGCGCGGCCCAGCTGCGCGGGCGGCTGCCCGGGCTGTCCGCCGGGCGGCTCGTGCGCCGCACGCTGCCCGTCGAGGGCGCGGTGCCGCTCGCCGAGGCGCTGCGCCGGGCCCAGGAGGTCGGCGCGACCTCCGTCGCCGTCATCGATCGTGACGGCAGCCCCATCAAGATCATGAACGGCTCGGCGGTCGACGCGCTGCCCGAGCATCGGAGGCCGTGGATGACCGTGGACGAGGTGAGTCGGGCGATCGGGCCCGGCATGGTGCTCGACGCCGACCTGGAGGGCGAGGACCTGCTCGCCGCCGTGCAGCGGGTGCCCGCCTCCGAGTACCTGGTCACCCAGCACGGCCGGCCGGTCGGCGTGCTCGTCATGGTCGACCTCGTCGCCCGGCTCGACCCGGCGGCCGCCGCGCGCATGGTGGCCCACCGGTGACCGCCCCCGACCACACCCCTGGACCCGCGGGGCAGGCCCCGCCGCCCGCCCCTCTCACCCTGGACGCCGAGCACACCCCTGTGGACATCGACACTCCTGTTCTCGACGCCGCGCTGAGCGACAGCTGCGCCGAGCCCACCGGCGACCAGCCCCTGGCCGCCCCCGCGCCGGACGAGCGCGACGCCCTGCTCGACCGGCCGCGCCCGACGGGTGCGGCGCACCGGCGGGGCCCGTTCACCAAGGGCGACCGGGTCCAGCTCACCGACCCCAAGGGCCGCCGGCACACGATCGTGCTCGAACCAGGCAGGCAGTTCCACACCCATCGCGGTGCCCTGGAGCACGACGCGCTGCTCGGCCGGCCCGAGGGGATCGTCGTCACCAGCACCGGCGGCACGGACTACCTGGCGCTGCGGCCGCTGCTCGTCGACTTCGTGCTGGCCATGCCGCGGGGGGCGACCGTCGTCTACCCCAAGGACGCGGCGCAGATCATCACCTACGCCGACATCTTCCCCGGCGCCCGGGTCCTGGAGGCCGGCGTCGGCTCGGGGGCGCTGTCCTGTTCCCTGCTGCGCGCGATCGGCGACGCGGGCCGGCTGGTGTCCTACGAGCGGCGCGAGGACTTCGCAGAGATCGCCCGGCGCAACATCGAGGCCTTCTTCGGCGGTCCGCATCCGGCGCACACCGTCCGCGTCGGCGACCTCGCTCAGACCAGCGAGCGTGACGTGGACCGGGTCGTCCTCGACATGCTGGCCCCCTGGGACGTCGTGGACGCGGTGAGCGCCGCGCTGGTGCCCGGCGGGGTCGTGTGCGCCTACGTCGCCACCACGACCCAGCTCTCGCGCGTCGTGGAGGCCCTGCGCGGTCACGGCACGTTCGCCGAGCCCGCGGCCTGGGAGACGATGATGCGCGACTGGCATGTCGAGGGCCTGGCGGTACGCCCGGGCCATCGCATGGTCGGTCACACCGGCTTCCTGGTCACCGCGCGCCGCCTTGCCGACGGGGTCACCCCGCCGGTGCGCCGCCGCCGCCCCGCCAAGGGCGCCCTGCCCGACGCCGCCGACGCCCAGGCCGCGCCGGACCCGGGGACCACGCCGGGCGACTCCGGGCCGGTCGCTGGCTGGTAGCGGTCAGTCGGCGGGGCCGCCGGCCTCGATGGTGCCGTCGGGGCGCGTGACGTAGATGCACGTGCCGGGGCACTCGTCGGCCGCGTCGAGGACGGCGTTCACGACGGGCAGCGGCACGCCGACGTAGGCTCCCTCGGACGTCTGCAGGTCACCGGTCTCGTCCTTGACGTAGGCCAGCCCGTCGACGTCGAACTCGAAGACGCTCGGAGCGAGCTGGACGCACAGGCCGTCACCGGTGCAGGCGCCCTGGTCGACCCGCACGCGCAGGTCGGCCGAAACGCCCGGCTTCGCTGGAGTTGCCACAGGGCTCCGATCTTCTGTCACCATGGCACCGTAACCCGCTGTTTACGGCAAAGCTCGGTCGTCCTTGCGTGACCGGCCTGCCAGCGGCGGTCACAACGGTAGTGTGGGTGCGTCCCGGTCAGCACGGGGGAGGTGGAGGCGCAGTGTCCGGTCCCCGTTCGGGCTCTGGCTCCGATGGGAGCACGGGTCGTCCAGGTGATGCCGAATCACGGCGGTCGGCGTACGAGAAGGAATCACACGAGCTCACGACGCAGGTCGCCTTCCTGGAAGAGGAAGTGGCCATGCTGCGGCGTAGGTTGTCCGAATCGCCCAGGCAGGTCAGGGTGCTGGAGGAACGGCTCGCGGAGGTACAGGCGGAGCTGTCGTCGGTCGCAGGCCAGAACGACAGGCTCGTCTCGACCCTGCGCGAGGCGCGCGACCAGATCGTCACCCTGAAGGAGGAGGTCGACAGACTCGCGCAGCCGCCCAGCGGCTACGGGATCTTCGTCTCTCGGTACGACGACGGCACCGTCGACGTGTTCACCCAGGGCAGAAAGCTCCGGGTGACCGTGTCGCCGAGCGTCGACGTCAGTGGGCTGGCCCCCGGTCAGGAGGTCATGCTCAACGAGGCACTCAACGTGGTCGAGGTGCGGGCCTTCGAACGGCAGGGCGAGATCGTCCTGCTCAAGGAGGTCCTCGAGGGCGGCGACCGGGCACTGGTGCTCGGCCACACCGACGAGGAGCGGGTGGTCATGCTCGCCCAGCCGCTGCTCGACGGGCCGATCCGCGTCGGTGACTCGCTGCTCATCGAGCCCCGCTCGGGCTACGCCTTCGAGCGGGTGCCGAAGTCCGAGGTCGAGGAGCTCGTCCTCGAAGAGGTCCCGGACATCGGCTACGAGCAGATCGGCGGCCTCAAGAGCCAGATCGAGTCGATCCGCGACTCGGTGGAGCTCCCGTTCCTGTACAAGGAGCTGTACCGGGAGCACCAGCTCAAGCCGCCGAAGGGCGTGCTGCTCTACGGCCCGCCCGGCTGCGGCAAGACGCTGATCGCGAAGGCGGTCGCGAACTCGCTGGCCAAGAAGGTCGAGGCCAAGACCGGTGAGGGTAACGGCCGGGCGTTCTTCCTCAACATCAAGGGTCCGGAGCTGCTCAACAAGTTCGTCGGCGAGACCGAGCGGCAGATCCGGCTGGTGTTCCAGCGGGCGCGCGAGAAGGCGTCCGAGGGCATGCCGGTGATCGTGTTCTTCGACGAGATGGACTCGATCTTCCGGACCCGTGGCTCGGGCGTGTCCTCCGACGTGGAGAACACGATCGTTCCGCAGCTGCTCAGCGAGATCGACGGCGTCGAGCAGCTCGAGAACGTCATCGTGATCGGCGCGTCGAACCGCGAGGACATGATCGACCCGGCGATCCTGCGGCCGGGCCGGCTCGACGTGAAGATCAAGGTGGAGCGCCCCGACGCCGAGGCGGCCCGCGACATCTTCGCCAAGTACGTCGTGCCCAGCCTGCCGCTCTACCCGGACGACCTCGCCGAGTTCGAGGGCAACCGGGAGGCGACGGTCGCCGCGATGATCCAGCGGGTCGTCGAGCGGATGTACGCGGAGAGCGAGGAGAACCGCTTCCTCGAGGTGACCTACGCCAACGGTGACAAGGAGGTCCTGTACTTCAAGGACTTCAACTCGGGCGCGATGATCGAGAACATCGTCGCCCGTGCCAAGAAGATGGCGGTCAAGGAGCACATCGAGGGCGGCAAGAAGGGGCTGCGCATGCAGTACCTGCTCGCCGCGTGCATGGACGAGTTCAAGGAGAACGAGGACCTCCCGAACACGACCAACCCGGACGACTGGGCCCGGATCTCCGGCAAGAAGGGCGAGCGGATCGTGTACATCCGCACGCTCGTCACCGGCACCAAGGGCACCGAGGCCGGCCGCTCCATCGACACCATCGCCAACACCGGCCAGTACCTGTAGCAGGGCGGGCGGGAGCACCTCCCACCGCGCGTGACGACGGCGCCCGGGACCGAGTTCGGTCCCGGGCGCCGCCGCGTGCCCGGCGCGAAACAGGCGCCGGGCGGGCCGAACCACCCCCGGCCGGGACGGATCGGTGCGGGGTGGGAGAGCTCCGCGCGCATCGCCCAGAGCAAACAAGGCAGGCGTCCGGCCAACCGACGGCCCGCGCAGCACCTACGCTTGCAGAGTGAGCGCGCGCCGGATCATGGGGATCGAGACCGAGTACGGGGTGTCGGTGCCCGGTCAGCCCAACACGAACCAGATGCTGGCCTCGTCCTTGGTGGTGAACTCCTACGCCAACCGGACGTCGGCCCCGGGCAGTCGCGCCCGGTGGGACTTCGAGGAGGAGTCACCACTGCGCGACGCCCGGGGTTTCGAGCTGCCACGAGAACCGGCGGTCGACCCGAGCGCCCCGGCGAACGAGGACGACCTGGGCCTGGCCAACGTCATCCTGACCAACGGGGCCCGGTTGTACGTCGACCACGCCCACCCCGAGTTCTCCGCGCCGGAGGTCACCAACCCGCGTGACGCGGTGCTGTGGGACAAGGCCGGCGAGCGGGTGATGGCCGAGGCCGCCCGGCGCGCTCTGACCGTGCCCGGCACCAGGCCGGTGCACCTGTACAAGAACAACACCGACAACAAGGGCGTCTCGTACGGCTGCCACGAGAACTACCTGATGGCCCGGTCCACCCCCTTCGGGGAGATCGTGCGCCATCTGACCCCGTTCTTCGTCTCCCGCCAGGTCATGTGCGGCGCGGGCCGGGTCGGCCTCGGTGTGGACAGCCGCGAGGCCGGCTTCCAGATCAGCCAGCGGGCCGACTTCTTCGAGGTCGAGGTCGGCTTGGAGACGACGCTGAAGCGGCCCATCATCAACACCCGCGACGAGCCGCACGCCGACCCGGAGAAGTACCGCCGGCTGCACGTCATCATCGGCGACGCGAACATGAGCGAGGTCGCCACCTACCTCAAGGCCGGCACCACCTCGCTGGTCCTGGCGATGATCGAGGACGGCTGGTTCAGCGTCGACCTGTCGGTGGACGGGCCGGTCGCGGCGCTGCGGGCGGTCTCCCACGACCCGTCGCTCAAGCACCTCGTCAGCCTGCGCGACGGCCGGCGGATGACCGCCGTCCAGCTGCAGATGGAGTACTACGAGCAGGCCCGCAAGTACGTCGAGAACCGCTTCGGCGCCGATGTCGACCCGCAGACCGCCGACGTGCTGGCCCGCTGGGAGTCGGTGCTGGGCCGCCTCGAGGTCGACCCGATGAGCTGCGCCCGCGAGCTCGACTGGGTCGCGAAGCTGTCGATCCTCGAGGGCTACCGCGGCCGTGACGGCCTCGCCTGGGACTCGCCCCGCCTGGAGCTCGTCGACCTGCAGTACCACGACGTGCGCCCGGAGAAGGGCCTGTACAACCGGCTGGTCGAGCGCGGCCGCTTCGAGCGGATCCTCGGCGAGGACGAGGTGACCCGGGCGATCACCGAACCGCCCGAGGACACCCGGGCCTTCTTCCGCGGCCGCTGCCTGGCGCTCTACCCGCAGCAGGTCGCCGCCGCCTCGTGGGACTCGGTCATCTTCGACATCGGCCGGGACTCGCTGCAGCGGGTGCCGACCCTCGAGCCGCTGCGCGGGACCAAGGCCCATGTGGGGGAGCTGCTGGAGCGCTGCGCCACCGCCGCCGACCTGGTCGACGCGCTCGCCGGGCGCTGACCTGAGCCCCGCCGGCGGCATGACGCCGGCCGGCGGGGGCACGAAGGTGCCATCGCGGGCCGTGTCGGTGGGCCGCGGCGACGGCGCCGGCGCGGACGGGTTGCGCCCTGGGCGGACGCGGCCACGAGACGGCCAGTTCGTGATGGAGTGGACCTCTCACCGATCCGGCGGATGGTGTCGGTGGGGCGGGATAGTGTCGCGCCAGGCGATCGAAGGAGGGCTTCATGGCCACCAGGGACAGCGGCGGCGGGCAGCAGCACACGAACCGGCGCGAGGACGAGGCCGACGAGGTCCAGGCCGAGTCGACGGACGCCTCCGATCTCAAGGAGCGGCACGAGAAGCTCTCCGAGGACGTCGACTCGCTGCTCGACGAGATCGACGACGTCCTCGAGGAGAACGCCGAGGAGTTCGTGAAGGGCTACGTCCAGAAGGGCGGCGAGTGACGGCCGCGCCGGCCCCGCGCGGGCCCCGCCATTCGGCGCGGGTGCTCTGAGGCGCTGAGGCGGCGTCGCGGCCGCGCGCCCTGGCGGGTGCGCCGCGGGCCGCCGAACGGACTGCGGACGGCGCGGCCGGAACCGGGGTTGTGGCATCGCTCGCCCGTGCCCGCCGGGTTCCCTGCCTTTGCGGCGCGTGCCCGTTCGGCGGGAGCGCGCGGTCGCGCCGCGGCTGTGGGGTTGCGCGGTCGGTGCGGCGCGGTGCCGCGGCCGTGGCGAAGCGGCTCCCGGCGGGCGCGGGCTCGCCCGCAGGTGCCGTCCAGGAGTGCTCCCGGTGAGGCCCGTCGGGGGTGGTCGAGCGGGCGGCGGGTACGCCGCGGCGGCCGATGTCCGGTGCGTGTCCGCCGGCGTGATCCGACCGGCGGGGCTCCCCGCCCGCATCCACGGCCGATGGCCCTATGTTGTGCACATGCGCACGCCAGCGCGGTGCCCGGAGCCGCCGGGACGCCGCCGCCCGTGTGGGACGTCTATCGAAAGGGGGATGCGTGGCTGATCCATTGGGTAGCGCCGGGCGTCTACCGGCTGTGTTCATGACGCCGGGGACGTCGTCGTTCACCGACTTCCTGTCGCAGTCGGCGCCGCACCTGCTGCCGGGTTCCGCCGCGGGCCTGCCGGCGCCGGTGACCGAGGTGGCGCACGGCACGACGATCGTCGCGGTGACCTTCCCCGGTGGTGTGATCATGGCCGGTGACCGGCGCGCGACGCAGGGACACATGATCGCCCAGCGGGACGTCGAGAAGGTGCACCACGCCGACGACTACTCCTGCGTCGGCTACGCCGGCACGGCCGGGGTCGGCGCCGAGCTGATCCGGCTGTTCCAGGTGGAGCTCGAGCACTACGAGAAGATCGAGGGCGCGACGCTCAGCCTCGACGCCAAGGCCAACCGCCTCGCCGCCATGGTCAAGGGCAACCTGCCGATGGCGCTGCAGGGCCTCGCGGTGGTCCCGCTGTTCGCCGGTTACGACCCGGACACCGACGCCGGGCGGATCTTCTCCTACGACATCGCGGCCGCGAAGTCGGAGGAGCGCGCCTACGAGTCGATCGGGTCCGGCTCGGTGTTCGCGAAGGGCTCGCTGAAGAAGCGCTTCCGCGCCGACCACAGCCAGGACGACGCGGTGCGCATCGCCGTCGAGGCGCTCTACGATGCCGCCGACGACGACACCGCCACCGGCGGCCCGGACCCGATCCGCCGGCTGTACCCGATCGTCGCCGCGGTCACCGCCGACGGGTACCACCGCTACGCGGACGATGAGGTGGAACCCGTGGTGAGCGCCATCATCGCGGATCGCACGACAAGCACAGGAGGCTGACGTGACCATGCCGTTCGGCTACGCGAGCCCCGAACAGCAGGTCCGCGACAAGAGCGAGTACGCGCGCAAGGGCATCGCACGCGGGCGCAGCGTCGTCGTCATCACCTACGCGGACGGGATCCTGTTCGTCGCCGAGAACCCGTCGGCGACCCTGCACAAGATCAGCGAGATCTACGACCGGATCGCGTTCGCCGCCGTCGGGAAGTACAACGAGTTCGAGAACCTGCGCACCGCCGGCATCCGGCTGATGGACTCCCGCGGCTACATGTACGACCGTCGCGACGTCACCAGCCGGGCGCTCGCCAACGCCTACGCGCAGACCCTCGGCGCGATCTTCACCGAGAGCGTCAAGCCCTACGAGGTCGAGATCGTCGTCGCCGAGGTCGGCCGCAGCAGCGACGACGACCAGATCTACAAGCTGACCTTCGACGGGTCGATCGCCGACGAGCGCGGCTTCGTCGCCATCGGCGGCGCCTCCGACCAGGTCACCACCTCGCTCAAGGAGCACCACCGCGACGGCCAGTCCCTCGCCGACGCCCTGCGCATCGCCGTGCGGGCGCTGACCGTCAGCGTCCCGCCGGGCCTCCCGCAGAACGGCGAGCGGGTGCTCACCGCGGCGAACCTGGAGGTCGGCATGCTCGACCGCACCCGGGCGCGGCGGCAGTTCAAGCGCATCGCCGACAGCACCCTGTCCGACCTGCTGGCCCAGACCGCCAGCTCCTGACCGGGGCCCGCCGCCGGGCGCCCTCGCCTACGCGCGAGGTCCGGCGGCGGGCGTGGCGTGCGCGCGGGTCGCGGGTGCGTGACCCGCCGGCGCCGTGGGTCAGCGCGGGCGGACGTGCTCGTCGAGGAACGCGAGCGCCCGGGTCCACGCGTCGGCCGCGGCGACCGGCCGGTAGGTCGCCGCGCGGTCCTCACTGTGGAAGGCGTGGCCCGCGTCCGGGTAGCTGACCAACTCGGCGCGCCGGCCGCTGCGGGCGACCGCGGCCCGTAGCGCCGCGATCTCCTCGGTCGTGATGAGCGCGTCCTGCTCGCCGTACAGACCGAGCCACGGCCCGAGCAGCCCCGGTGCCGCCTCCACCAGCGGCGGCACCCCCGACCAGTACGGCTCGCTCACCCCGCCGCCGTAGAACGACACCGCCGCGGCCAGCGGATGGCGGGTGGCGGTGTGCAGGGCCACCGTGCCGCCCATGCAGAAGCCGACGATCGCCTGCTGCGCCGGCCCGAACCCGGCGTCGGCCAGATGGCCCAGCGCCCCGTCCACGTCCGCGTCGATGCCCGTGCCGGTGAGGGTGAGCATGGTCGTCGAGGCTGACGGCCAGCTGCCCTCCGGGTCCACCTCGTCGAAGCCGTCGCGGTGGTAGAGGTGCGGCGTGACGGCCAGCCAGCCGGCGTCGGCCAGCCGGTCGCACACGGACACCAGGTACGGCGTGATGCCCCGCGCGTCCTGCACGACGACGACTCCGCCGCGCGGCGGGTCGTCCGCGGCGGGGGCGACGATCGTCAGAGGTACCGAGCCCCGCCGGTCGACCTCCACCCGCAGATTGCTCTTCAGGGCGCCGGCACGCCGCGCCGCCCGGGCTGTCGCGTCGTTCGTTCCGCTTGTCATGCCGGCCATCCTTCCCTGTTCTCGCCGCCGTGACCGCCCCGGTGGGTGCCGGTGCCGGGGCCGAGCCGGGCCCGACCCGGCGCCGCGACCGTGCCCGGATCGGTCCGGTCGGGCCGGATCGGCCGGGACACGCCCGGCGGCGACACGCCGTCCGAGGGAGCGTCGGACAGGACGTGACCCATCGAAGGCGCCAGGCTACTTCCCGTAGGCGTCCCGGCGGCTCCGCCGGACGGAGGGGAGGATGCGGTGAGCAGAGCGCGGCCGAACAGGACGGCGGATGCGCGCGCGGCGGCGGGCCCGAACGGCGGGGCCGGCGAGTCCGGGGGAGCGCTGCCGTGGTGACCGGCGGGCGGGACCGTCCAGGCGAGCACGATCCTCTTCCCGACCAGCGCCTGCGGGACCACCCGCGGCCCGACCCGCCTCCGGCGGGTGATGGCCACCCGGCCGCGGGGATCGGGCGGGCCGAGGCCGCCCCCGACGACCGGGTCTCCGGCGCGGCCGCGGCCACCGGCCCCGACCCGCTGGCCGCCCCCGACC
>NZ_FZMO01000043.1 GCF_900197875.1 Frankia canadensis
ATCCGGGGCCGGTCGACCGCAACCCGACCCCCCGCCCCACCCCCGAGGATGCGAGGCCACCGTGACATCCTCCCCGGCCGCAGACGACCCACCCGATTCGATCAACGAAGAAGATCATCCCGGGGATGGCGACCGGCAAGCCTGGATCGATGAACAGCTACGGTCCGCGCCCCCCGTGCCAGAGAACTACGCTCGACTCATAGCCGCGATTCTCTGGAATACCGCCGATAGGGAAGGGTAGACGCATAAGAAAGGGGCACCTCTGGCGGGGTGCCCCTTTCGTCGTTCTATGGAGTTTTAGTGGTTCTTCTGAGAGAGGTCGCGCCAGACCACGCGCACCTGATGAGGATCGGCCTTCCCCATGTCGGGAAGCGCCTGCACGATAATTCCGTCAATGAGAAGCGTCAGGATCGATCGGCGTGCGGTGAGGTCGCCGGAATCCCACATGGTCGCCGCGTCCAACGGAATAGCCACAGTCCGCCGTCGGGTGGCATCCAAGTCCGCCCGCAGACTCTCCGCGCGTCGGTTGATACCGGCAAGAAGCATATTCGCTTCCCCGATCTTCATCTTTCCCGCCGCATAGTCATCGGAGATGGATTCCGCCCGCTTCTCCAGACCGGCAAGTTCCGTTTCGATCCCGCTTGGGTCGACACTGCTCGGGGCGGTGAGGTGCAGTTGTTCCAGACGCTGGGGGATCAGGTCGATTATCGCTTCGTCGATCGCGCTCTGCCGAATCGATGCTTTCATGTCGCACGACTTCCAGCCGAACCTACGCTGAGATCGCGGAGGGCAGTTATACATCTTTGCGCTGGCGGCACTGACCATCCGGTGCCCACACGACGAGCAGAACAGGAACCCGGGGAGAAGCCTCTTCACCTGGTTACCGGTAGTCGTGCGACGGCTCGCGTCATTCAGTTTCGCGCAAACCTGTTCCCATTTTTCCACGGAGATGATCGCAGGCCACTTAGCCGGACCAATGATCTTACCCTGGTAGACCCTCAGTCCCGCGATCGCGGGATTCTTCAATAGCCTACCCAGCGTGACGATGTTCCACTCTCGGCCGCTAATCCGGCTCAATTCGACCGCAATGCTGTTCACGGACTTCCCTGCGAGAACCTTGTCTGCCGCATCGTTGAGCATCTTCGCGTGTTCCGGCATCAGCTCGTTCCGGTTTTCCGGATTCCATCCGAACGAGCGGTGTCCGCCATGATCCTCGCCATTCTCGGCCCGCTGCTTCGCTGCCCGTGTCGTCCGTTCCGCGATACGTTCCACTTCCGCCGTGTCGATCGCACCGATCAAATCCGCCATCATCCGGCCATCGGCAGTGGTGAAGTCGTACGACGGGCCGTTTACCGCAATGAGCCGCGTGTTCGTCTCTCGGAACAACTCGATCACACGAATCCGGTCTTTGCGCGAGCGGAAGAAGCGGTTCGCAGTCCAGGAAACCACCACGTCCACCAGCCCACCCATGACCATGGACATGATCTCTTCAAAGCCGGGGCGGACCACGCTTTCCTTCGTCGCGCTAAGATCGTTATCCACGAAGACGGGCGCGATCAGCTCCCAGTCCTCGTGCCGGTTGATCAGAGACAGGCAGTCCTCTGCCTGCCTGGTCACACCAGCCTCGCGACCCTCCCGATCATCAGAGATCCGGACGTTCGCGACCACCCGCAGCTTCCCCACCAGAGGAGCGTAACCGGCGGAAAGTGACGTTACGTGTCGTGTTGGCTTCTCACCCATGACCACGCCCACGTCATTCGCGACGCCCTCCTCGCGCTGCCGCAGGACATCACCGACGAGGAACGCAGGACCGCCGAGCAGACCCTGCTCGACCACGCCCACGTCCTCGACCCGTATCGGCTGGTGAAGCTCGCCGCCCGCATCCGCGAGCACCTCACCCGCGTCGACACCTCCCCCGGCGGCGACGATCCACACGCCGACAGCCACACCGGCCAGCCCGGCGACGCCCCGAACGACGACAGCCGCTCCGACGGTGGCAGCGGCGCCGACGGCGGCAGCGGCGCCGACGGCGGCAGCGGCGCCGACGGCGGCAGCCGGCGGGGGCCCGGCGACGAGGACGACCGTCCCTCCCCGGACCCCGCCCAGATCCGCCGCCTCACCTTCACCGACACCGTCCGCGGCACCACTCTGATCAGCGGCGAGCTCGACGCCGAGGGCGCCGCGCTGCTTCGCACGGCCCTGGACCGCCTCGCCGCGCCCCGGCCCGCCGCCGACGGCCGTCTCGACCCCCGCAGTCCCGCGCACCGCCGCGCCGACGCCCTCGTCGAGCTCGTCACTCGCGCGCTCAGCGGCTCGTCGCTACCCACCTCCGGCGGGCTGCGTCCCCACCTGAGCGTGATCATCCCCTGGGAAACCCTCGTGGGCGCCGGCCTCGAACCAGCCATCACCGACTGGGACCTGCCCCTGCCCCGTGGCGTGCTCACTCGCCTGGCCTGCGACGCCGAGGTCACCCGGATCGTCCTCGACCCGGGCGGCGTCCCCCTCGACGTGGGACGCGCAGCCCGCACGGTGTACCCGACGCTGCGCCGCGCCCTCGTCGTCCGCGATCGCGGATGCGCGTTCCCGGGATGCGACGCGCCACCTCAGTGGACGGACGCCCACCACGTCATCCACTGGTTGCACGGAGGAGGCACGAAGCTTCACAACCTCGTCCTCCTCTGCGGTCCCCATCACCGGCAGGTCCACCACGACAAGTGGACGATCCACTTCGAGGACGACCACCGGCCCACCTTCATCCCACCCGCCCACGTCGACCCTCGCCGCCGACCGCGCCGCAACCACCGCAACCAGCCCTTCCCGCCCGTTCCCGAGCCGCGTATACCAGCGGGATGAGGGTCGGCGGGCGACGGCCGCGCGATCACATGGAGGCACGCACCGGTGCGTGGCCGCGGGCAGGCGTGTGGCCGCGGGCGGTCCCTCGGGCGGGGACTGGCACATGAGCGAGGGCGAGCGAGCGGGCGAGAGCGACACGGGCAGCGGCGCGGGCGAGGGCAGCGGTGCCAGAGCTGACCGTGCCGCGGTGGCGGTGTGCCGTTCACCAGCCAGCGGCCGATGTGCTGGACCTTCCAGCGGACCGGGTCGTGCGGGGTATGGGTGCGGCCGTCACGCCAGAAGCGGTCGAGGTTCAGCGCGCCCGCGAACCGTGCGGGTGCCGCCGAGCTCGAACAGCTCCGACGCGGCGGGCACCGCGGTCCTTGCGCCGGCGACCTTGGCCTCGGTGGCCACCGAGGCCCTGGCGGTGCTGTCGTCCGTCGGGTTCAGGTCGGCCTCGTCGATGCGGACGCAGCCTCGCGCAGCAGGGCCTCCGCCGCCCGGACCTCGATCTCCAGATCGCCGGCCTGCTGGAGGAGCAGCGGCTCGTCGGCGGCCCTCGCCGCACCACTCTCGAACCATGGCCCGGCCTTCGTGACCTGTGCGACGGCGGCGTCCAGCGCACCACGGGCGATACCGGTGTCGAGGGCGGCGTGCAGCACCTGGGCGCGGGCGCCGTAGGTCTTCGGGCCGTCGAAGATCGAGGGAGAAGGAGACGATCTGATCGGCCAGTTCGCCTCGGTCGACGAAGGGTTGACCGGCCACCAGAACCTGGTTCTGCTGGCCCGTCTCCTCGGGTTTCCGCTGGTCCTGACTGCCGCACTCGGTCTCGCCCTCGGTTTCCGCCCGGAGGCCGGCGCATCCGGCATGATCCTGGCGATCCTGCTGATCCTCTCGTTCTCGCTCGCATGGATCTTCACGACCGTGGGCCTCTGGTCGCGTTGTCGATGGGCATCCCGGCCAGCCAGATCTCGATATCGGGATCGGTCAGTGGTCGCCGGGTATGCCGAACTCCTCGATCAGCACGGGATACTGCTCCCCACCATGTCCGGCGGCGATCGAGCGGTCGGCCATCGTTTTGATCAGCCTGGGCAGTTCGGCGTTGACTCCTACCGCCTCGCTCTGCTCGATCAGGTGCGTCATCGCCCGCGCGTCGGTCTCCAGGGCCGACACCTCGGCGGGGAAGGAGCCGGCGTCGATCTGCTCGGCATATCCGGGCAGCCATTCGGCGACGCCGGCGGCGATCTGCTGGGCGAACGGCGCATACGTCGCGGCGTCGACACCGGCCGTCCTGAGCAGGGCAGTGCCCTGGAGCCAGGCGTTCAGGACGCTCCACATCATGGCCAGGCCGGCCACGTCATACAGGGACGCCAGCCCGTGGTCCGCGCCGAGGTAGGTGACGGTGCCCAACGCGTCGAGTGTTGGCCTGTGTGCCTCGAAGTCCGGCCGCGGCCCGCTGTGCAGAATCACCGCCTCGGCGGTCCCGATCGCCGGCGGGATGGCCATGATGGCGCCGTCCAGGTAGTGAGCGCCGTGCTGCTCGGCCCATCGGGCGGCTTCCCGGGCCTGGGCCGAGTCGCCCGAGGTCAGGTTGATCAACATCGTGCCGTCCAGCTCGATGTCGCTCGCGGCGAGCAGTTCGTGCATGGCCCGGTAGTCGGTGACGCAGATGACCGTCAGGGAACCTGCCCTGAGCGCGTCACCGACCGTCGGCGCGAGCCGTGCGCCCTCGGCCACCAGCTTGTCGGCCTTGGAGGTCGTGCGGTTCCACACGGTTGTGGGATGCCCGGCTTTCAGGAACGCGCCGGCGAGTGCCTGGCCCATCCGTCCGAGTCCGATGACTGTCACGGGTGTGTCGGGGCTGTCGTTCATGGCAGCATCGTCAACGTTGAGACCGGTGTGAAGGTCACGCGGAGGTTTCGATGCGGATCGGGGAGCTGAGTCGTCGGACGGGCGTCAACGCCCATCAGCTGCGCTACTACGAGGCTCAGGGCCTGCTGGAGGCAGACCGCGGCGCGAACGGTTACCGCGAGTACGGCGAGAACGCCGTGCTGCGGGTGAATCAGATCCGGCACCTGCTTGGTGCCGGTCTGTCGTCCGAGGACATCGCGTACCTGCTGCCCTGCGCGGTCGGAGAGGCCCCGGAGCTGCCCGGGTGCCCCGAGCTGCTGGCCGCGATGCGCTCCCGGCTGCAGCGACTGAACGACCAGATAGACAGGCTTGCGCAATCCCGCGACGCGCTCACCACCTACATCGACGCGGCCGAGCGAATGGGCAGCGAGAGCTATCCACCCTTTGACAATGCTGACCTGGAGCCCGCCCCTGCATAACCGCAGACGATCTCCGGCCGCAGTATCAGCCCATCGTGCACGCGGCGACGACGGCAGCGGGCAGTCCGACTGCCTGCCACTCCGCGCCCGAGACCATGCCGAGCAGGTGCGCCAGATGGTTGCGTTGACCTAGCGGTGGTGCGCTGGCCCATGCCGTCCCAGTCGTCCTCGATGCGGACACCTGGCTGGTCTCGGCGGCGCGACAGACCGGACGGCCCGACAGACCCGACAGGCAAGACGGGCTGGCGGGCTGGCGGGCTGGCCCGCCGATGGGAGTCGGGCGGCTACTCGTGGCCGAGGTCGAGGAGTTCCTCGTGGAAGCCGCCGAACCCACGGGCGCGGTCGACCAGATGGATCTCGAGGATCCAGTGGCAGCGCCGCCCGTCGTGGTCGAGCCGGCGCATCGGACGGTCGCTACCCGGCGTCACGTAGTACTCGACCTTGTCACCCGGGATGCGGGCGTGGGGGAACTCGCCGACGAGATGACCGGCGATCGGGCCGCCGAACGCCCAGCCCGCCTCCTCGGCCAGCCGGTTGACCGCCGCGTAGAACTCAGCGCCGGTGATGGCGGGATGGTCGTCGTAGTGGCACCGGGCCGCGTCGAAGATCCGCGTCAGGTCGGCGCACAGCCGGTGCTTGGCCGGATCGTCACCCAGGACGAAGGTGCGGCCGAAGTCGGCCTCCCAGTCACCGAAGACCGGGCCGAAGTCGCAGAACGCGATGTCGTCCGCGGCGATCAGCCGGTCCGGCGGGTTGTCCGCGTAGGGATGCAGGGTGTTCGGGCCGGCGCGCACGATCCGCTTGTGCCAGTGCTGGCGGGTACCGAACATCTCCTCGGCGAGATCGCGGATCGCGTCGCTGACCTCGCGCTCCCCGCGTCCGGCGACGACCAGCCCACGGGCGGCGACCTCGTCGAACAGCGCCCGCGCGCGATCCTGAGCGGCCAGCAGGCGGGCGGCTCGGCCGCCCTCGGTCTCCACGGATCCCGCGTCGAGTGATCCCGCGTCGAGTGATCCGGCGTCGAGTGATCCGGCGTCGAGGTCCACGGTGGCTCATCGTACGGGCAGCGGGAGACGGCCTTCCGCCGCGGGAGCAGGACACAGGCCGGCTGGCCGCGCCCGAGGCCCCGGAGGTGCCTCGCTTTCGCGAAGACGGCACAATGCGACCGACCGGACGACCGGAGCCAGACAGAACCTGAAGGACCAGCCAGGGAGCGGTCATGGACGCCACCGACAACCTGGACGCGGCGCACGCGCGAGACGCTGGCCGTGCCGAGGAGGAACAGCTGCTGGCCGCGGCCAGGGCCGGCGACGCGGAGGCGTTCCGCCGGCTGATGGCGCCGCAGGAGGCACGGCTTCGGGCGCACTGCTACCGCATGCTGGGCTCGTTGTTCGACGCCGAGGACGCCCTGCAGGACACCATGATCAAGGCGTGGCAGGGGCTCGGTGGCTTCGACGGTCGCAGTCAGATCGGCACCTGGCTGTATCGGATCGCCACCACGACCTGCCTGAACGCGCTGCGCAGCCGGTCGCGGCGGGCACTGCCGATAGACGTCGGCTTCCGCTCGGGCGACCCGGGTGACGCTGCCGGCGCGCCGAGCGCCGAGTCGACCTGGCTGGAGCCGCTGCCGGACGCGATGCTCGGCCCGCGGGCGGCGCCCGACCCGCAGGAATCGTACGAGCTGCGTGAGAGCGTGGAACTCGCTCTGGTCGCCGCCTGGCAGCACCTCCCGGCCCGGCAGCGGGCGGCGCTGCTGCTCACCGACGTGCTCGGCTACCCGGCCCGCGACGCCGCCGAGGCACTCGACACGACGACGGCGGCGCTCAACAGCGCCCTGCAGCGCGCCCGCGCCCTCGTCGCCGATCGGGTGCCCGCGCGGTCGCAGCAGGCGACGCTGCGCCGGCTCGGTGACGCCGGCATCGACGCGGCCGTGGCGCGCTTCCAGCGGGCGATGGACGACGCCGACGTCACCGCGGTCGTCGGCATGCTGCGGGAGGACGCGACCTGGTCGATGCCGCCGCAGCCAGCATGGTTCGCCGGGCACGACGCGATCGGCGCGTTCCTGGCCGCCAATCCGTTCCGCTACTTCCGGTGGCGCAGCATCGCGACGCGGGCAAACGGTCAGCCGGCGCTGGCGGCATATTCGGCTCTGAGCACCGAGCCGCCGAACACTCCTTACCTCCCGCACGCGATCAACGTTCTCACGTTCGCCGATGCGGGCGACGACGCCGACACCGACAAGGGCGGCGGCCCTGTCACCGCGGTGACGACGTTTCTCGACGTCACCCGCCGCGGCGTGAGTGGCCCGGACTTCCGGGCCTTCACCGACACCGGTCTGTTCGCCCGGTTCGGGCTGCCGGCGGCCCTTCCCGCCTGAGAGCCGCGCGACCCTTCCCGCCTGAAAGCTGCGCGGACCGTGTCCGCCTTTTGTCCGTCCGCGCGCCACGTGTCCGCGGAATGCCATTCTGGCAGCACTATGTCCTGACTGTGATCTTCCGTGGGGGCGGCGAAGGCAATTCTGCTGCCTGCCAGCGTTACATCCACGGACCAGGAGCGGTGATGCGACCCACCAGCCCAGGATTCGGAAAGCACCTGACAATCCCCGTCGGCGGCGACGGCGAAGGAGAGGAGCCCTGATCGACCGAACCGGCCCCCACCACCGTCGCCACACCCCGGAGTAGGGCGCACGGACAGCTCGACTGCCTCCCCCCGCGCCACCACCGCCACGCCGCCACCAACGCCCCGCCAACATTCACGTCACGTCAGGGGTCAGGAGGACGTCGCGCCGCGGGTATCGACGGCGACGGCGGAACCAGCGTCGCCGGGGGCGCGGGGGAAGCGGCCCCGAACCATCGCGAGACAAACCGTCTAGATATTTGCATGTCTCCCGATTCCGGCGGACATGCTGTCCGCGTCGACATCATCGTGAGTAGACTCATCCTCGGCCTACTCCCCCATAGGCCGTTCCTGGAAGGCACGTTCCAGTTCCTGACGGCATCGGCTCACGGGGGGAAGATGACGCATTTCGTCGACCGGCTGCGCAGTACGCCCACAGCCCGGTGGTATGAGCAGCTCGCCGAGCAGCGGCGACGGCGGTCATCGCTCGCGCGCGTCCCGGCCTACGACCAGTTCGAAGCAATGCTCCGCCGCCGCCTCGCCGGCAGCGGCGGGGATGTGACGGCGCTGGCGAGGACCCGGTTCACCCAGGCACAGCTCCTCGAGGAAACGGAGGTCCCCCGCAGCTCGCTGCACCACATGTTCCACGCCGACAAACCGCCCTGCCTGGTCTACCGGAAAGTCCCCCACAGCGATGACGCGGGGAAACCGGCGGAGGAGCGGGGCCAGGGCGCGCTGAGTGCCATGCGCATCTCGACCGCGCAGGGCATCTGGGCCGCCGAGGTGAAGGTCTGGACGTACTGGCCCTGTCGGGACGGCTGGCTCGAGGTGCTCGCCGGGTTGGACGACCCGGTCCGACGCACGGCGGCGGAGTCGCTCGTGCTCATGGTCGCCGAATGGGCCAGCCGGAATCGGGCGGTCGCGGCCTGCCACGGATTCGCCCCGCCGCTCGCCGCCGTCGAGGACCTGCTCGTCGTCAGCCGTAGCCAGCTGAACCCGTCCGACGCCGTCGAACTGCTGACCACCGTGACGCGCCGAGCGCTGCAGGACCACGGCCGCGGCCCGGCGGACCTGCTCAACGTCGTCCACGACAGCCTGATGGGCCTGGCCTTCGACGCCGGCGACGGCCTCACCCACGCGATGGGCGATCTGGTCGCCTCCGTGTCGACCCTCGCCCGGCTCGTGCCGACGATCCCGCCGCCGCGGCGCGCCCTGCTCGCCGACGAACTCGGCCCCACCTTCGCCGACCTCATGGAGCTGCTGTGCCCTCCGACGCGGTGATTGACCCGCGGCACCGCGAGGCCCGCTACGTCGAGGAACGACTGCGCGCCCGGCTGCTCGCCCTGCAGCACCACGCGGTGGAACGCGCTGCCGGCCGCGGGGACCTCGATGCCGGCCGCATCCGGGACCTCGAGGACCTGCTGGCTGACGCGTCCGCCCAGCTCACCGCGAGCGAGGAGGCCCCGCGCATCGCGTTCCGCATCCGCTGTGCCCTGGAGGAACGACGCGACGCCCGGCGTACCGTCGACGAGTCGGCGCGGGCCTGGTTGGCGCTGCACGATCACGGCGTGCGTGCCTTCGGCCCGACGGACGACGCGGTGACCCGCGCCCACTCGTTCGCCATCCGCTACACCCGGCTGCGGGGCGGCCCCGCCGAGCTCGACGACGGCGTGAGCCGCTACGAGCGGCAGCTGCAGGAGCGCCGCAGCCGCTTCGGGCTGCACGACCAGCGCACCCACATCACCCGCACCAACCTCGCCGTGGCCCTGCGCGACCGCGGCTCGCCCGACGACTTCGCCCGCGCACGGCGGATCCTCACCGAGGAGATCCACGACCGCACCGCCGACTTCGGCCCCGATGACCCCGTCACCTGGTCGGCCCTGGTCATCATGGCGCAGACCATGCTCTGCCAGGCCGAGTCCCCGCCGACCGGCGCCGTGGTGCGGCAGGCGCTGTGCGAGAAGGCGCTGGACATTCTGCAGCCGATCCTGCGGGCCCGTCAGCGGCGGTTCGGCCCCTCCGAGGTGACCTTGCAGGCGACGCTGGTCGCCGCACACGCGGAACTGCTGCTCAGCCGGGTGGAGCCGGCCGCCGTCCGGATCCGCTACGTCCAGGCCGTCGCGGACCGCACCCGCATCCGGCTCACCCCCGGCTGGGCCGACTGCCTCCTCGCTCGCGCGCTGCCCCCGAACGATCCGCGAGCCCTCGCCTCGGCCCGCGCCGCGCTCGCCGCCCGCCGGGACTACTACCCCCCGCACGCCCGGCAGGTCCGCGACGCCGAACAGCTCGTCGTCCGGCTGGCCTCCCGCCGGCCATCCCCGTGACCACGCCATCGCCCGACCCACCAGGGCCACCAGGGCCACCAGGGCCGGGCGAATCCAGGTCGACGCACACCACGGGAGCGCGCGGGCACCACGGCGGCCCGGCCGCGTCCCCCCGGACCGCGGCCGGGCCTCATCGTGACGCTGACACTCCGGCTCGCCGCATGGCCAGACGTCCCAGCGGTGGGTTATATCGGCCACCCTTCCGCGTTACTTCGGATTGCGCACGGACCGCCGCCGCCACACAATGCGCACCCCGACTGAGCCGCGCCCAGCGCCATTCGATGACGGAAAGAACGTATCACGCCATCGGTCGGTTCCAACAGGCAGCCACACCCGTCTCGCGCTACCGTCAGAACCACCCGTCCTGCAGAGTCCAACAATTCCGCACATTTGCTGGGCCGCATCGACACAAGCTTTCAGATCATAGTTTGGACCGCCATCCTGAAGGATTACACGTCGATTCCTCCTCGTCACCCACCAGTAAAAGAGCGGTCTCGGGTGGAATTCAGCGCACTATTGGAGTCGCCGCGGATCGAACGCCGTTATCCGGAATGATCCTCGCGAGAAGCCGGGCCGGCGCCCGTGACCGCCCCAGCCGCGCCGGTCGCGCCAGCCTCACCGGTCCCACCAGCCACCCCGGCCAGCTCGTCCACCCCGGCCGCCACGGCCAGCTCGGCCGCCACGGCCGCCACGGCCAGCTCGGCCGCCACGGCCACCTCGGCCGCCCCCTGCGTCTGCGGCGGTTTCGGCAGCGCGCCGCGCAGCTGGGAGGCGAGACCGGCGAGCACGCCGAGGCCGGCGGCGACGCCGAAGACGACCATCAGCCCGTGATGGAACGGCCCGGCCAGCAGGTGCGGGAAGAAGTCGCGGCCGGTGAGCACGGCCCGATGCTCCGGCGGCGCCGGCCGTCCGCGGCCAGCAGGTGCTCGACCGGGTTCACGCCGAGGACGGTGGCGAACAGCGACGACACCGGCGGCAGCGTCCCCACGTGCTGGGCGACCGAGACCGGCGGCCGCGACCGGCGGCGGTCAGGCGCGCGCGTCGCGCGTCTCGACGAGGACCCGGGTGAGCAGGGTGGCGGCGTAGCGGTCGATGCGGGGCACCAGATGGGGTGGCAGGAGCTCGTACTCGCGGATCATCCGGGTGACGCGGGCGCCGAGCAGCGTGTGGCGGACCGAGGCGAACAGCAGATGGTGGTCGAGGTCGACCAGCGGGCGGCCGAGCAGCTCGGCGTAGCGGGCGGCGGTCTCGGTGCGGTCGGGCAGGCCGGACAGGCGCGCGATCCCGACGCCCTCGCTGAGGTGCCGGTCCAGGTGCAGGAACCAGCCGAGGTCGGTCTCGGGCTGGCCGAGCGACATCATTTCCCAGTCCAGGACGGATGCTACCCGCTCCCCCTGGAAGATCATGTTGCCGAGGCGGGCGTCGCCCCACAGCAGCCGGACGGGATGTGGCTCGGCCGGCGGATGGGCGCGCAGCCAGTCGAGCGCCGCCACGAGAGTGGCGCGGGCGACGTCCTCCGGCGCGAAGAAGTCCAGATGACGCTCGTACGCGGCGAGCTGCTGCGCCATGCCGGCCGGCCCGTACTCCGGCTGCCCGGCGAACTCCAGGCCGAGCTGGCCGGGATCAAGACGGTGGATGCGCGCCATCGCCACCAGCGCCGCGTCCCACATCCGCGCCCGCTCGGCCGGCGTCGCCTCGTGCAGGAAACCCTGCATGTGGTACGGCGGGATGTCAGGCGGCACGTCGCCGTCGACGAGGCCGAGGACGACGAACGGCGCCCCGAGCACCGCCGGATCGAGCTCGACGCCGTACACCGGCGGCACCGGCACGTCGCTGTGCCGGCCGAGGATCTCCACGACACGGCACTGCTCGGCGAACCGGTCCCACGGGTAGAGCTGGAACCGCCGCGGCGCCAGGCGCACCACCAGCGGCCGGGCCACCCGCCGCCCGTCCGGCCCGGTCCGGTGCGCCGGCAGCAGCACCAGTTCCCCCGAGTACCCCTGACCCGGCGGGACGCACGGCTCACCCAGCTCCCAGCGCGTCGGCCCGTCCCCGGGCGTGGCGTCGTGGACGGCGAGCCAGTCCGTCAGCCGCGCCCGCAGCCGGGCCGGGTCGGTCTGGAACGGAACGGCCATGGGGGCTCAGGTGCGGTCCTGCAGCTCCTGCACGGCGCGGTCGATGTGGTCGCTGTACTTGTTCCCGGTGCGCTCGTCGACCACGTCGCCGACCTTCTCGGCCGCGGCGTCGATCTTGTCGTCGTGCTTCTCCGCCAGATCGCCGAGCTTGCCGAGCGCGTCCTTGAAGTCCACTGTCGAGGCCTCTCTCCGCCGTCCGGTCTCCGCCGTCCGGCACCGGGCGCCACCTAACTGCTCCGCTAATCATGATGATATCCCGGCGGAGCGTCCCGCGGCCCCGCCCATGGCGGGTCAGACCTGGTCAGGGACGGTCGCGTCCGGGGGGAACGCGCAGACGGAGCGCGCGATGCTCACGGTCCCGCGGGACCTGGACGCGCGGATCCCACCAGCACGCAGACGCGCGGGTCCCGCGGGACCCGGATGGTGGCGTCGATCAGCGCAAGTCGATCAGCGCAGATCGATCAGCGCAGATCGATCAGCGCAGATCGTCAGCGCTGGCGCGGGCGGCCTCGGTGTCCGTGCCGGCACCGCCGGACTCGCGGGCGAACACGTCGGCTGCCCGCCGGTCCGCGGAGGTCTGCCCGGCCACCTGGCGAGCGGCCTCGGCGTCGCTCAGACCCGCACCCGCCGGACGGGAGGTGCCGGCACCGTTGTGCGGGCCGAACCCGGCATGCGGGCCGACGCCGGTGTCCCGTACTGGACGGACGTGGTCGACGATCGCCGCGCAGAAGGCCTTGAGGTCGTCCGGTCGCCGGCTGCTGATCAGCGGGTTCGGGCCGTCGACGCAGACGACGACCTCCTCGTCGACCCACCTCGCGCCGGCGCCCCGCAGGTCGGTGCGCAGGCTCGGCCAGATGGTGATCCGCCGCCCGCGCACCGCGTCCGCCTCGATCAGCGTCCACGGCCCGTGGCAGATCACCGCGATGGGCCGACCGGCATCGACGAACTCCCGGGTGAATCGCACGGCCTGCGGCTGGGTACGCAGGAAGTCGGGGTTCGCCACGCCGCCGGGCAGGACGAGCGCGTCGAAGTCCGCCGACCGCGCCGTGTCGAGCGTCTCGTCGACAGCGAAGCGGTCGGCGCGGTCCAGGTGATGGAAGGCCTGGACCGTCCCCGGGTGCGTGGACACCAGGACCGGGTCCCCGCCCGCGTCGCGCACCGCCGCCCACGGTTCGGTGAGTTCCAGTTGTTCGACGCCCTCCGGGGCGACCAGAAACGCGACCCGGGTGCCTGCCATGTCGTGGGTCATCAGCGTGCTCCTCTCGTCTCGTTCGCGTCGGATTGCTCACACCGGACGAGCCGGCACCGTCGCCCTGCCCGGCGGCGAACCAGTTACGCGGATTCGATACGGCGAGCACAAACTGTGACGCTTCGTGACGAACCGTGGTCCGTGTGCGCAGACGACCGGACATATCGGGCGCCGGATCGCACGCAATGCGACTCAGTCACTCCTGTCGGAATTAGGACTCATACCGGAGCGGCAGCGTTTGAAGGCTGACACATACGATCTGTTTCCGACCGGGATTTGCGATCTTGTGCGTCGCCGGCTCGGCGACGCACCGCGCACCCCCGCCGCTTGAGGGAGGCATCCGATAGACCGCGACGAGCTTGTCGACCTGACTCGACGGGCACTCAAAATCGCAACGGACAAGACAACGGACATGACGGTGTCGGAGCGCCGTCAGCCGGCTGCGGCATACACCGATCAGGAACGCTTCCGCCGGGAGCGGGAACTCGTCCTGAGGTCGCCGCAGCTGGTCGGTTATCGTTCTGAACTCCCGACGCCGGGCAGCTACACCACGAAGACCGTCATGGACGTCCCCGTGCTGCTGACCCGGGGGTCCGACGGCGTCGTGCGCGCCTTCCAGAACATCTGCGCGCACCGTCAGGCACCGGTCGCGCAGGGCTGCGGGGAGGCGGAGCGGTTCGTCTGCCCGTTCCACGCGTGGACCTACGACAACCGGGGCTGCTTCGTCGGCGGACCTGGCCGGGAGGGTTTCCCGACGACGCTGGGCAGCGGGGCGCCGGGCACCGGGCCCGCGCTCACCGAGCTGCCCGCCGCCGAGCACTCGGGATTCCTCTGGGTGGGCCTGCGGCCGCAGGACGGGCCGCTGGACATCGCCACGCACCTGGGCGAGCTCGGCCCGGAGCTCGAGTCCTGGAACATCGGGAACTGGGCGCCGGTGGGCGAGAAAGTTCTCGACGCCCAGGCCAACTGGAAGTTCGTCCTGGACACGTTCGCGGAGAACTACCATTTCGCGACCGTGCACAAGGACACCTTCGCCCTGTTCACCCGCAGCAACTGCGCGCTGTTCGACTCGTTCGGCCCGCACCATCGGCTGGTGTTCCCGATGCGGAACATCGTTGATCTCCAGGATCAGCCGGAGGAGTCGTGGGAACCACTGAACAACTTCGTGGTGATCTACGCGCTGTTCCCGAACATCGTGCTGTCCTGCACCGTGGCCAACGGCGAGGTCTTCCGGGTCTATCCCGGGCGTGAGGCGGGTCACTCGGTGACCTACCACCAGAACGCCTCGCCAATGGACCTCACCGACGAGGCGACCCGCAAGGCCGCCGACGACATCTTCGAGTACGCGCACGCGACCGTGCGTGACGAGGACTTCCGGCTCGCGGGTGACATCCAGCGGGCGTTCGCCTCCGGGGCGCGCCCGGAACTCGTCTTCGGCCGCAACGAGCCGGGCCTGCACCACCGGCACGCCGCGATCGACGAGGCGCTGGGCGAGAAGCTCGGCGGCTGAGGCGGCCCGCGCGGGCGGGGTCGCCAACCCGCCCGCGTCAGGATCGACCCGGCCGTCACGCGGCGGTAACGGGAGCCCTCTACCGTGCTGGGCGTCGCATGCTGCCGACCAGCGCGAGGGGGTTGTCGATGCCGGACGGCGGGAGACCGCGGGACACGAGGCCGGGCGTCGTCCCGATCGTGGATGTCTCCGCGTGGACGGCGCCGGACGCCGCCGACCGGTCCACCGAGCGCCAGGCGGTGGCCCGCCGGCTCGACGCGGTCTGCCGCACGGTCGGCTTCGCGCAGATCGTCGGCCATGGCGTCCCGGACACCCTGATCGCCGACATGCTCGCCGTCACCACCGAGTTCTTCGACCAACCGGTTGAGGAGAAGCGCCGGCTGCTGCCCCCCGGCCCGGAGGTCAACCGCGGGTACGCCCCGCTCGGCAGCGAGGCGCTCGCCTACAGCCTCGGCGCCGAGGACGCGCTGCCCGACCTGTTCGAGGCGTTCAACGTCGGCGTGGACGCGTGGCCCGCCGGCGACCCGTACCACGAGGCCGAGTCGCACCGGATGTTCGCGCCGAACCTGTGGCCGGCGCACCCGGCCCGGATGCGCGCGGTCTGGGTCGAGTACTTCACCACCCTCAGCCGGCTCGCCGGCACCCTGATGTCGGCGTTCGCGCAGGCACTCGACCTGCCGACGGACTACTTCGCCACCCGCACCGGACGGGCGCCGAACGTCATGCGGGCCAACCGCTACCTGCGCCACCCGGGCGCACCCGACCCGGCGCCGGGCCAGCTGCGGATGGGCGCCCACACCGACTACGGCGCGTGCACCATCCTGCTGGCCGACGACGTGCCCGGACTGGAGATCCTCGGCCCGGACGGCCGCTGGCACGGCGTGCGGCCGGCGCCGGGCGCGTTCATCGTCAACATCGGGGATCTGCTGGCCCGCTGGACGAACGACCGCTGGCGTTCCACACTGCACCGCGTCGTCCCCCCGCCCACCGCCGAGCACGGGCCGGCGCTGCGCCGCTCGATCGCGTTCTTCCACGAGGGCAACCACGACGCCGTCGTCGAGTGCCTGCCCACCTGCGTCTCGGCGGACAACCCGGCCCGCTACCCGGCGGAGACCGTCGCCGACCACCTGATGGCCAAGCTCCTCGGTCCCCGCACCCTCACCACCTCCGCCGCCACCTCGACCACCATCGGCCGAGCCTGACAGGGGCGGGCGGCCCGCGAGGGGATGACATTGGGCCCGGGAACGTGGCCGCGCAGTGGGCGTAGCGTGACCGGCATGGCATCGGTACCCACTGCACCCGTCGTCGCCGCCGGGCTGGTCGGCGGCTACTCGGTAGCCCGTCTCAGCGGGCATCGTGAACTGGGCGGGGTCGTGCTCGCCCTCGGCGGAGCGGTCTGCGGTCGCTCCTGGCTGCGCCAGCGCGGCCCCACCCTGACCGGCGTGCTGCTCGGCACGTACACGGCGGCCTTCGGCGCCGCCCATCCCCTGGCGAAGAAGCTCGGCGCCTGGCCGTCCGTCCTCGCCGTCACGGCCGCCGCGTCGACCGCCTCCTACCTCCTCGCCGACCGCCCCGCCAGCCGGTCGGAAGCGCGCTAGGCGAAGGGGTCGAGGGCGTCGCGGAGGGCGTCGTCGGTCCAGGTGCCGAGATCGGCGCCGGCCAGGGACAGGGTGGCGGCCGGGCCGGGATGGGTGCGCAGACCGATCCAGCCTGGTCGCAGGACCAGTTCGGCGCCTGCGAGCGGGAGGGCGTCGTCCGCGGCGACGAGCCGTGCGGCGAGCTCCGCGAGCGGGACGGCGTCGGCCGGATCGGCACTCTCCCCGCTGATCGCGAACGCGACGAGCCGGGCCGGGCCGCCGGCGGGCGGGGCGCCGTCGTGGTCGGCCGGCAGCGCCGCCGGGGTGTCGTCGACGCAACGGGCGAGCTGGGTGACGGCCTGGGCGGCGCTGCGTCCACCCGGTGACGTCGCCGGCACGATGTGCACGATGCGCAGCGGCTGGCCGCTCGTCGCGGCGTGCCGCGCGGCGGCGCGGGCCCAGGCGGCGTGGGTGAGGATCGCGCCGGCCGTCCCGGCATGGCTGGCCAGCACCGCCTGCCAGTCCACCGCCGAGCCTGGCCCGCCCCCGGACGCGGATACGCCGGACGCGGATACGCCGGACGCGGATACGCCGGACGCGGATACGCCGGACGCCGGTTCGCCCAACCCCAGGACACCGGGGGCGGCGTCGGGCGTGTCGAGGCCGTGGACGACGATGACCGCGTCGAGCCCGGCGCCGGTCGGGGACGTCGCCGCGGCCCGGCGGATGCCCTCCTCCGCGGCCATGAAGCCGGCCACCGGGTCGGGGCCGCCGGACACGCCGACCGGGACGACGACGGTGGCGTGACCCCAGGGGGTCAGCGCGGCCGAGAGCCCGTCGGCGAGGTCCCTGTCGTCGCAGACGACGAGACAGGTGCGGCCGGAATCGGCACCGGTCGCGGCCGTGGGTGCGGCGGCGGCGTCCAGCGGGCCGAAGCGCGGGTTGGAACCGCCGGTCGAACGCTGCTGCTCGTGGGCCGGGGTGAGCACGACCGGGCCGAGGGTGGGCAGCGCGGCGGCGGCGCCGACCCCACCCGTCGCGAACGCCTCCACCAGCCGCGGCGGCGCGATCAGGGACAGTTCCGGGCCCGCCGAGAAGATCACCCGTCCACGGCACCAGCCGAACGCGTCGCCGGCCATCCGCGCCGCCGCCGGGGCCATGTGCTCCGGCTGCGGCATCGCGGACAGGTCGAGGCCGCCGGGGTCGGCGCCGGCGAAGGCGAGGCTCGCCCGGACCATCCGCGTCGCCGCGATCGGCGACAGCGCGTTGACCGACACCCCCGCCGGCATCCGCGGCCCGAGCTGCCAGGTCAGCGCCGCGACGGCGCGCTTGGCCGCCCCGTAGGCGGGGCCGTCGACGGACGTGCGGGCGAGCCCGACCCCCGAGGAGACAGCGATGAAGCGACCCCGGCCGGCCGCCACCATCGGCGGCAGCGTCGCGGCCAGCATGGTGAGGTGCCCCCGGATGTGCACGTCGAGGACGATCGCCCAGTCCTCGGCGGTGCCGTCGACGATGCGGGGGAAGCGGATGGCACCGGCGGTGTTGACGACGGCGTCGAGGGTGCCGTGGGTGGCGAGGGTCTCGTCGACCAGTTTCTGGATGGCGGCCTCGTCGGTGACGGAGATCGCGGCGGCGATGGCCCGGCCGCCCTGCGCCTCGATTCGCTCGACGGTGTCCTGGGCGGTCGCCTCGGCGAGCGGTTCGCCGCCGACGCCGCTGCCGTCGTCGACCACGATCACCGTCGCGCCCTGGCGGGCCAGCTCCAGGGACACCTCGGAGCCGATTCCACCACCGCCGCCCGTCACGATCACCACGCGACCCCGCATCCGACCAGCCTCCTCCACCCGTGACAGGCCTCACACGCTAATGAGTGTCCCGATTCGTCGTCAACGGGCAGCGTCGTCCGGGTCGCCCCTGACCTGCTCTGTCAGGTCATCGACGGGATGGTGGGAACCCTCGG
>NZ_FZMO01000245.1 GCF_900197875.1 Frankia canadensis
CCGTCCCGGGGTCCCCCGTGACCCCGTCCACACCGGCCAGGCCGTCGGCGCCGATCGTGCCGCCCACACCTGCCGTGTCCTCGCTCGGCGTGTCCTCGCTCGCCGTGTCCTCCCCGGCGGCGCGCGCGCCACTGTCCCCGCCGCGTCGACCCGCTGCCGAGGGCGACGCCCGCGGGACGAACGATCGTGAGCCGGCGGGTGCGCCGCCCCCCACCACGATCGACCGACCGAAGCCGGGTGTGAGCCGCCCGAACGCCGCGGAGAGCCTGCCTCGCCCGCCGGCCGAGGAGCCGGCGCTCGCCATCCCGAGTCCCGCCGCCGAGCCGACGCCCGCGGTGGCGCTGGCCGCCGCGCTCGGAACGGTCCTCGCGGCGGGCGGCGCCCGGGCGTCGCTGGGCCCGGGCACCGTGGGACCGGACGGCGCGGGCCGCCGCGCGTCCTCCTAGCGCCCGTCGCGCCGGGGCGTCCCGGGGCGAGGTGGGGGGTGTCCGGACGAATGTGGTCCGGTCTGTAGTGTCGGGACACCCCCTTCCGGACCTTGGAGCCAGCGATCCTTTCACCCGCCGGTGGGCCCGCCGTCGCGGCGGCGACCGGGCCGCGCGTGTCCGGGGCGCCCGTCGTGGACGCCGGCGCGGCCCCGTTGTCCCCGCGCGCTCGCCGTACCTCGCGCTGGCCGCTGCTCGGGTTCGCCGTCGGGTTCGCCGTGCTGTACCTGGTGCAGGCGCCGGGCAAGCTGACCGCGGACACCAAGCTCGACGTCCCGCTCGACCCGTGGGGCTTCATGGGCCGGGCTACCCACCTGTGGAACTCCCTCGCCGAGTTCGGCTACCTGCCGAACCAGTACGTCGGCTACCTGTTCCCGATGGGCCCGTTCTTCGGCCTGGGCAAGGCGCTCGGCGTGTCGCCCTGGATCACGCAGCGGCTGTGGATGGCGCTGCTGCTCACCGTCGCGTCGTGGGGCGTGGTGCGCCTCGCGGACGCGCTGCGCATCGGGGTGCCCGTCACCAGGGTCCTGGCGGGGCTGGCCTACACGCTGTCGCCGATGTTCCTCGGCAAGGTGGGGGCGACGTCCGTCGCGATGGCCGGCGCCACGATGCTGCCCTGGATCACCCTGCCGCTCGTCCTCGCGCTGCGCCCCGACGGTGCGCTCGGCGCCGACACGGGCACCGCCGCCGGCCCGGCGGGCCCGGGCGCGGATCCGGCCACCGATCCGGCGTGCCGGCTCTCGCCGCGGCGCGCGGCCGCGCTGTCCGGGCTCGCGATCCTCGCGACCGGCGGGATCAACGCCACCGTCACCCTGTGCGTGCTGCTGTGCCCCGCGGTGGTGCTGCTGTTCGCCGGCGGGACCAGGCGGGCCTGGGCGCTGCGGGCCTGGTGGGTCGTCGCCGTGTTCCTGGCGACGGCCTGGTGGCTGCTCGCGCTGCGGGTGCAGGGCCGCTACGGCCTCAACTTCCTCCCGTACACCGAGACGGCCGAGACGACGACGGCGTCCACGTCCGTCGCCGAGGCGCTGCGCGGCGCGACGGACTGGCTGGCCTACCTGCAGCTGCCGCGGGCCTGGCTGCCCGCCGCGACCGAGTACGTCTCCAGGCCGGTGCCGATCGTCGGCTCCGCCGCGGTCGCCGGGATCGGGCTGTGGGGGCTGTGCCGCTCCGATCTTCCCGCCCGCCGGTTCCTGCTGGTGACCCTGGCCGTCGGCACCGTGTCGGTGTCCGCGGCGTACCCGGGCCACCCGGGTAGCCCGTTCTCCGGTGAGCTGCGTGACCTGCTCGGCAACCAGCTCGGCTTCCTGCGTAACGTCTACAAGTTCCAGCCGGTGGTGCGGCTGCCGATCGCGCTGGGCGTCGCGCACGCCCTGACCGTGCTGCCGACCCGGTTCACCGCGGCCGCCGGCCGGCGGCGGCGGCGGTGGCCCCGGCCCCGCGCCGGGGTGGCGACGGTGACCGCCGCGCTCACCGCGGCCGCGCTGGTGTGCGGCATGACGCCGGCCCTGTCCGGGCGCGCGCTGCAGCCGCGGCCGTTCGGCGCGGTGCCGGACTACTGGGTGCAGGCCGCGGACTGGCTCGGCGGCAACCCGCAGGGCGGCCGCACCCTGGTCGTCCCGGGCTCGCCGTTCGCCGAGTACGACTGGGGACGCCCGCTGGACGAGCCGCTGCAGTGGCTCGCGAAGACCCCGTGGGGGGTGCGCAGCCTCATCCCGCTCGGCGGGGTGGGCGTGACCCGGCTGATGGACGGCATCGAGCACGAGCTGTCCACCGGCTCGGCGACCGGCCTCGCCACGGCGCTCGCCAGGGCCGGCATCGGGCAGATCCTGCTGCGCAACGACCTGGAGCAGAAGGACTGGGACATCCCGCCGTCCACCGACGAGCTGCACCGGGCGCTGCGCTCCTCGGGCCTCACCCTCGCCGCGTCCTTCGGTCCGCAGGTGCTCGGGCGGGCCTCGGCGAAGGAACGGCTCATCCCCGAACTGCGCAATCCCAAGGGCACGGTGCCGGCGCTGGAGGTGTGGACGGTGCCGGGTGGGACGACGCTCGTGCAGTCCTATCCGGCGGACCGGGCGGTCGTCGTCTCCGGCGGACCCGAGGCGACCGTGCAGATGGCCGCGCAGGGCCTGCTCAGTCCCGACCGGGCCGTGGTGCTCGCCAGTGATCTCGCCGCCCCGGCCAACACGACCCCGCCGTCGACCAGCCCCGCCGCGATCAAGGCGGCGCCCGGCGACGTGATCGGCCCGACCACGGCCTGGGTCGACACGGACACCCTCACCCGCCGGGACAGCACGTTCGGCATCGTCCACGACGCCAACTCCTACCTGCTCGGCCCGACCGGCAACGCGGTCGGCCGCGCCGGCTCGCCCAACCAGTGGGCCGAGGACGACGTGGACGGCCACCAGACCGTCGCCGGCTATGCCGGCGGCATGTCCGTCACCGCCTCCTCCTACGGCTACGACCTGCTCGCCGCCCCGGACCTCGCGCCGCAGGCCGCCGTCGACGGCTACCCGGCGACCGCCTGGACGGCGCTGCGCAAGAACGGCACCACCTCGGCCGGCCAGTGGATCCAGCTCGACGTCGGCCGGCGGATGTCCGTGCCGTACATCGACGTCCAGCTGCTCGCCGAGGGGGCCTGGCGCCCGACGGTGCAGGCGATGCGGGTGACCACGCAGGCCGGCACCATCGTGACCACGGTGCGCTCGGTCGAGGACACCCAGCGCCTCGCCGTCCCGCCGGGGGAGAGCCGCTGGTACCGCATCACCTTCGAGCGGGTCAGCCGGGAGAACGACGACACCCTCGGCGCCGGCATCCGGGAGATCACCATCCCCGGCGTCCGGTTCCAGCGCTACGCGCAGCTGCCCGACGACGTCGGGCGCCTGTTCGCCGGCGCCGACAGCGGCCAGCTCGCCTTCTCCCTGGAACGCGAGCGGGTCGATCCGGCGCAGCCGTTCGGCGGGTCCGAGGAGCTGGCCCTGTCCCGCCGGTTCGACGTGCCTCGGCAGACCGACGTGGTCGTCGCCGGCACCGCGAGCTTCCTGCCGCCGCCGCGCGGCACCCCGCCCGCCGACGACGGCCCGCTGCTCGTCGACTGCGGCGACGGCCCCACCCTCGTCGTCGACGGCGGCCGCCACCCGCTGCGGATCACCGGGCGCAACAGCGACGTGACGTCCGTACGGCCGGTGCGGGTGTCGCTGTGCACGCAGGGCGGGGTGCTCGCCCTGTCCGCCGGGCCGCACCTGGTCTCCGTGGACCAGGGGCCGACCTCGATCCTCGTCGACTCGCTCTCGCTGGTCGGGACCGGCCCGGAGCTGTCCGACCAGCCGCCGCGGGCGACGACGGTCCGTCAGTGGGGCTCGGAGCGCCGCACCGTGGACATCGCGGCGGGCAGCCGGGCCTTCCTCGCGGTCCGCGAGAACGCGAACACGTCCTGGACGGCGCGTCTCGGAGGCGGCACGCTCGCCCCGGTCCGTCTCGACGGCTGGCAGCAGGGCTGGATCGTCCCGGCCGGTGCCGGCGGCACGATCGTGATCGAGAACCGGCCCGGCATCGAGTACCGGCGCGATCTGCTCATCGGTCTGGGCCTGGTACTGCTGCTCGTGGCGCTCGCCGTGCTGCCGGGCCGGTATCGGCTGCGGCGGCGCGTCGACCCGGACTCGTACCCGGTCCTCCCCCGCCCGCCGGCCTCGGCACGCCGCCGCCTCGGCCGGGAGAGCCCGCCTGGGACCGGGCCCGCGTGGCTGCCGGCGGTCCTCTGGACGGGCCTGGCGATGATCGCGTTGGTGCTGGTCGCGGGGCCGGTCGCGCTGGCCGTGCCGGTGCTGGTCTGGATCGGCCGGGGCCGGCCGGCTGTGCTGGGCTGGATCGCCGGGCTCGCGATGCTCGGAGCCGGTATCGGCGTCGCGGCCGCGCCGAACAGCCAGCCGGGCAGCGGCAGCGGGGCGTTCAGCACGGTCGTGCAGCTGCTCGGAGCCGTCGCCTTCGCCGCGGCGCTGGCCGCGCTGGCGGTGTGGTCCTGGGAACGGACCCGGGCCGAGCCGGCGGGTCGCGGGCTCAGTGCCGGGGGCGGCGGCGCAGCAGGGGCAGAGTGACGCGGCGCAGCAGGGACCGGTGGGCGAACTCCTCGTCGAACTCGCGGGACAGCTCCGCCCAGTCCTCCGCGTAGCGGAACCCGTCGGCGTCCGCCGACTCGTGGAAGCCCAACACGGTGAGCTCCCGCAGCGACGCGGGCCGGTCGAGCCAGCCGGACAGCAGGGGTGCCGCGGCCGGGAACTCCGCCGCCGCGGCGGCGAACTCGGCGGCGGGATCGAGACGCAGCAGGCTCGCCGTCCGCCACAGCGGGGCGAGCACGGATACGTCGTCGTGGCGGTCCACGGCGCGCAGGGTCGAGACCGAGACGGCGAGCAGCCCCATCCGCAGCAGCTCCGGATCGGCGCGGCGGACCGCCAGCGACGCCATCCGCAGGGCGAACGTGCGCAGCGTCTCCGCCTCCACCTCCGGGCGGATCAGGTCCAGCAGCTGGCCGGGACCGCCGGTGCGGCGCGCCTTGCGCAGCAGGTCGACGATGGCGACGTCGCGCTCGTTCGGGATCGCCACCCCCGCGTAGCGCGCGGTCTCGGCGCCGGTGAGACAGACCAGGTCCGCGAGCTCAAGCCGCTCCGGCGCGAAGTGTCCGTCCTCGGTCATACCGCTCCTTCGGGCCCGGGTCGCGGGTGACGCGGGCGCCGCACCCGCGCGGACGGACGCGCACTCCGCTCGATCAGGCCGGACCGGCGCCCGGGCGCTCGACGCGCGGCAGGCCACCGTCGAGGGTGGAACCGAGCGCCGCGAGCACATAACGTGCCGTTACCATCACCGTGAAGTCCCTGTGACCATCCTCTCAGTTCCCTCGAATGATGACCAGTGTCTGACAGTGGGTAGCCGCCTCGGGGAGTCCCGGGGGAGGGCGGTGGCTCGCCCGGGCCTCCCCGAGGCGGCTACCCACTGTCAGACAC
>NZ_FZMO01000247.1 GCF_900197875.1 Frankia canadensis
CCGCACCATCCCGCTCGCCCCAGGCGCGATCTTCCACACCGATCGAGGGAGTAACTACACCTCGGAGGAGTTCGCGAGGACCCTTGTCACACTCGGCCTCCGACACTCGGTCGGACGGACCGGAATATGCTACGATAACGCAATGGCGGAGTCGTTCTTCGCCGCCCTGAAGAACGAGCGGGTCCACCGCACCTCCTACCCCACCCGCGAACACGCACGCCGAGACATCACCCGGTACATCGAGTTCCACTACAACACCCGCCGACTCCACTCTGGACTCGGCTACAGAACACCGCAAGAAGTCCACAACGAATTCCTGAACCGCAATGATGCGGCCTAAAACCGACTGATAGAATGTGTCCGGAAAACGCGGGGCCGATCAACCCCGAGGCGTGCGGCCATCGGGACCATGCTCTTGCGTTTGCCGTCGGTCAGTAGCCCCCGCACATACAGCTCACCTTTGCCTCGCTGGTCCCGCCGGGGCAGGTCCGCGAACATCTCACCCGCGAACCGTTCGATCACCGGCCGCACCCGGACCATCTCACCCAGTTCCATACCAACCACCGCCACACACACGAAGACGACAGTCAGTACAACCACACAGACAGACCTAATCAAGTCCTACTAGACGGTCCCGGCGCCCCGGTAGTCCTAGACGGTTCGCAAGGGATGCTGCTGCCGGCTGGCGGTGGACCCTGCTGTGAGCTTGGCGATGCCGTCGCTCGCTCCCTTCGCCCAGGTCACGGCCTCGGCCTCGGCGGGCTTAGACCTGGTTTCAGAATGATCCTTTGAGTTTTCGCAGGCAGATGATCGAGCAGGCGAGGCTCAGGAAGGCCTGGTGGATGTCGGCGCGGCGTTCCCAGCGGGTGCGTAGCCGGCGGAACTGGTGTAGCCAGCCGATGGTCCGTTCGACGGGCCACCGTTGGGTGCCGAGGCCGGAGCCGTGCGGTGTTCCGCGGCGGGCGATGATCGGGGTGATCTGGCGTGCGGTCAGCTTGCGGCGGTAGATGTCGTGGTCGTAGGCCCGGTCCGCGAGCAGGTAGCGCGGGCGGTGGCGGGGCCGGCCACGGCGTCCGCGGATGAGCGGGATCGCCTCGACCAGCGGGATCAGCTGGGTGACGTCGTTGCGGTTCCCACCGGTCAGGGTCGTGGCCAGTGGTACTCCGGTCGCGTCGGTGATCACATGGTGTTTGCTGCCGGGATGCGCCCGGTTGACCGGGCTCGGACCCGTCTGGGCCCCCCTTTTAACGCGTGCACATGGGAGGAGTCGACCAACGCCCGGTGCAGGTCAAGACGGCCCGCGGCGTTGCACTCGGCCAACATTTGCTCGTGTAGCCGCTGCCAGACGCCGGCCGCCTGCCAGTCGCGCAGCCGCCGCCAGCACGTCACCCCCGACACCCCGAACAGCGTCGTCGGCAACTGCCGCCACGCCACATCGTTGCGCAGCACCCACAGGATGCCTTCCAGCGCCGCCCGATCATCGACCGGCAGCCGACCCGGATAGCGAAAGCTGCGCTGGCGCACCGGGATCAGCGGCGCCAGCCGCTCCCACAGCTGTTCTGTCAGCACCTCATCGCGCATGACACCAGAGATCTACCCGGCCGGTCCGGATCATCCCGGTATGACACGCCGCAGTTGACCGATCTTTGTGAAACCAGGTCTTAGGGTTCGCTACGCACGTCGTGAGCACGTCGAGTAGGAGGTCGACAGCGCGTACTGCGGCTTCGGCGGCATAGGTCGCGTTCTCGTGCGAGACGTTGCTTCCGGTTGGATGGGGCTCTGGTTCGTGCGCAACGAACCCAGGATGGACGGCGCCGTCGCGAAGGTCGTCGAGCCAGTCGAACTGCGCCAGCCAGGTGAGGCCCTTCTTACCAAGGGCGAAGCGCAGCTTCAGGCGCTCAAGGATCACCCGCTGGCGCGAGCCCTGACGGCGATACGGCGGGGCGAAGACGCCGTACAGGCCGTCGATCGAGTGAGCAGCGGCGGCAACCGCTTGCATCGCAGCCCGGTACTCCCTGTGCAGATGCCCGGAGCCCACAGCGCTGTCGGTGGCATCGAGCAGGTTGCCGCGTGCGACCCGAGCCAGTTCCTCTTGCTCCAGGGCGATCTCGGCCCAGGTGTAGTAGACGTAGCTTCGGATCTGAATCGTCGGGGTGCCCACGGCGGCCTGGCTGGCGATCCCAGCGGGGCTGAGCACAACGAGCTTGCCAGCTGCGGTGTTAGGGCTGACTGTCACGGATTCAGCGTGGCACCCACGGCCACCGAGACGAGAGGCGGGTGCCAACCTCCCCGACCCGTCGCTCCACCATGGGTCGGAAGTGTCCTGGGCACCACCTACCGCCCGTGCGGCCGGGGTTCAGCCTTCGCGTCGGGTACGGGCCAGCTCCGCGTCGAGCACCCAACAGAAGGCGACGTTCGACCGCGGGAAGACCAGATAGCCGAAAATTTACACTCCGTCGTCGCCGAAGCCGACCGTTGGCGCTCGATCATAGGAGAAAAGTTTGAGAACGTGAAACCGGGTTGTCAGACGCTGGCGCCTAGAGAGTAGGAGTCTCGATGTACTGGCTGGCCGATTCTGAGCTTATAGTCGGGTACCGCTTGGGCAACTGGCTGATTAGTTTATAATTGGCGGATGAGTGCGAAACTGCGGGGACGTAAGGCATGGCTGGTTACCTGGGACGCGGCCGGAAGTCACGCGGCCGTTGCTGAGCGCGAGGTCGTCGCCGCAGTGTTGAGGCCCCAAACTGGTCCCGAGACGGTCAAACGAATAGTTGAGCTGCTGTACATGGCGCGCGAATTTGATCCGGCCGATAAGCTAGACGCCCTTACGCGGAACCCGTACCCCGCTAAGTTTGGAACGGTCACCGTGCGCGAGACGTTCAAGAACGGTGAAGTGTGGGAGCAGAGAGTAACGCACACTGGGCAGATCATTTGCGGCCACAATCCGTTTCTCTACGCGCGCCTCGTGAAGAACCTTCGCTTGAAAGACTCGGCCAATCCGGGTTCCGGTTTGATCTGGGACGAGGAACCACGTCAGAAGGTTGTTAATCTCGACAACCGAGCTTCAGACTGACCGTGGCTCCTTGCGGCAGCTCGCCCGCCAGGCCAGGGGCCGGGGTTGGTCGCCGAGTTGGCGCTACCTAAGCCGTTCCAACCCCAGGCTTGCGAGCTCGTAGAGGGCGCCGCGGATTTTCTTGACATTGATCCCACCGAACTCTCGCTTCAAGTTCTCCTCGGTGTAACCAGATTTTACGAGATAGGCCAAGCGTTCGACCGGGATACGTGTCCCCGTGATGACCGGCTCGCCGGCGAGGATGTTTTCGTTCTGCCTTATATAGTGCATCATTGCTGAGGTAAAGTTGCCATTCGGCGCGACTTAGTTAGACGTTGCTTACCGTTATTATGACTCAACCAGACGGAAATGCAATTGGCCGACGAACGTGAGGAATCCGGTCAGGGCGCCGGCTGCGAGGGGGACGACGAGGTCTGCACGCTCTTGCCCGGATGCTACGCAGCAGGCAAGGGCGATCGAGGACTTTCCATATCCTTCCGCGGGTGTGGGGTACCTAAACCGCCGGCTTGAGGAACTGGAGCAGGAGCTGCACGCCGATGAGCTTCGGGATGGCAGAAAGGACCTCATCGACGTACTGCACACGATGGCGGCGCGCCGCGTGTAGCGATCCCTTGCGATTCAGCCGGCGTGCCGTGCCAGAAGGTCCGCGAAGAACTGCTGTAGCAGGGCCTCGGCGCCGGAGCCAGTGAGTTCGTGGCCACCAAACCGGTAGACCTCGTAGCCGGCCAGCCTCAGCTTGCGGTCCTCGGCCATCATCTCGGAGTAGAGCTTCGGCGACGGCTGGCCGTCCTGGGCGTAGTGCTGCTGGCCGTCCACCTCCAGGACGACACGGACGCGCCCCGGCAGGAGCAACAGGAAGTCCATGCGCTCCCGCTTGATGATGCCGCCGTCCGGCCCGCGCTCGCGGCGTGTGTACGGGTCGTAGTGCAAGTAGACCTGGGGCAACAGGGCCGGGACTGCGGCGGCGGCGCCCGAGGCGTACTGCGCACAGTAGGTGCGGAACAAGATCTGCTCGGGCGGACTGTCCTTGGCGACAGAGCGGACGAGCCGCCGGTAGAGGTCCTGGCCGACCTCAAGGTCGGTGCGGTCGCCCTACCTGCCAAGCTAGGGCGAGACGGTGTGTATCTGGTATCCAATGACTAGGGCGGGAGGGAGACGACAGCTGTGACGGTAGGGCTGACAGGCCGGTCGGGTGTGGTCGACGATGGTCGGGTGAGCGAGGACGACGAGCGTCGCCGGCGGCCGGACCCGGAGGTGCCGGCGAAGGCACGGCGGCGGCAGTTCTCGCCGGGTTACAAGCTGCGGATTCTGGCCGAGTACGAGGCCGCGCCGAACGGTGAGAAAGGCGCGATCCTACGGCGGGAAAGGTTGTACTCAGCGCACATCGTGGAATGGCGGAAGCTGCGTGACGACGGCGCGTTGGCGGGGTTGTCGAAGCCGAAGGGCCGGCCGCCGGCCGACGACCGCGACAAGGAACTGGAACGACTTCGCGCGAAGAACGAGCGGTTGGAGAAGGAGCTGGCGAAGGCCCAGTTCGTGATCGACGTTCAGGGAAAACTTGCCGCGCTCTTGGAGAAACTGTCCGAGGGCGCTCCCGACGAGAACCCGCCCTCGCCGAAGAAGCCGAACGGCTGACCGAGGAAGCACTCGCGCTGCTCGTCCCACAGATCGGTGCGACCGGCGCGTGCAAAGCGGTCGGCAGGTCGCGGGCGGCCCACTACCGGCGGCACCGGAAAAGCCCCGGCCCGCCCCGGCCGGCACCGGTCCACCAGAAGGACCGGGCTTACCCGCGGGCGTTGGACCCGGCCGAGCGGGAGCGGGTGCTGGCGGTGCTCCACCACCCGAGGTTCGCCGACGCCAGCCCCGCGCAGGTCTGGGCGACCCTGCTCGACGAGGGCGTCTACCTGTGCTCCCAGCGGACCATGTACCGGCTGCTGGCCGCGCGTGGCGAGACCGGCGACCGCCGCGCCCAGGCCACCCACCCGCCACGCGTGAAACCCGAACTGCTCGCCACCAGACCGAACGAGGTCTGGACCTGGGACATCACCAAGCTTCTCGGCCCGAAGAAATGGACCTACTACTACCTGTACGTGATCCTGGACGTGTACAGCCGGTACGTCGTCGGCTGGACCCTGGCCGACCAGGAATCAGCGGCCCTCGCCGAGAGCCTGATAGCCGAGACCTGCTCCAAACAGGGAATAGGCCGAGGGCAGCTCACCGTCCACGCCGACCGCGGCAGCTCCATGACCTCGAAACCCGTCGCGTTCCTGTACGCCGACCTCGGAGTCACCCAGTCCCATTCCCGTCCCCGCACCTCCAACGAGGTGAGTCAGCGGCGGGAATCTCACCCGCCGCTGCTCTCAGAACCCGGCG
>NZ_FZMO01000428.1 GCF_900197875.1 Frankia canadensis
CCCCGCAGCCGATCCGCCTGGCCCCACCCACGCCCGCAGCACCGCAGGCGTCGACGCCGGTCGAGCCCGACGCGGGCTGGGTGGCCGAGGTCTGTCCCGACCGCGCGTTCTTCGACCGCAACGACGACGAGGTCGAGTTCCCCGACCCGCCCACGGGACGCCGCGTCGTCCTCACCGGCGAGCGCACGCTCATCGGCCGGCGCAGCCCCCGCCGCGACATCCGGCCGCAGATAGACCTCTCGGTGGCCCCCGAGGACCTCGGCGTGTCCCGCGCCCACGCCTTCCTCGACCACGCCGCCGACGGCCAGCTGACCGTCACCGACCTCGGTTCCGCGAACGGCACCTGGATCGGCGAGGACCGGACCCCGATCGCCCCCGGCCGCTCTCTCCCCCTCGCCGACGGCGGCCACATCTACGTCGGCTCCTTCACCCGCATCACCGTCCACCGCACCCGCTGACCGGAGGGAGTGCCGTCGGCACGGAAGTGCAGTCGGCGCGGAAGCGGTTCGCCACCGCCCGACTGGTCCTAGGCTGTATTCGTGACTGTTGTGAAGATCAATGCGATCGAGGTTCCCGAGGGTGCCGGTCCGGAGCTGGAGAAGCGGTTCGCGAACCGGCTGCACGCGGTGGACGGCCAGCCCGGCTTCCTGTCGTTCGAGCTGCTACGGCCGGTGAAGGGAGACGACCGGTACTTCGTCGTCACCCACTGGGACAGCGAGGAGTCGTTCCAGGCATGGCTGACCGGGCCGGCCATGGAGGCGCACTCCGGCGAGCGCGCGCGTCCGGTGGCGTCAGGCTCCTCACTGCTCGAGTTCGAGGTCGTCCAGCAATCGGCGGCCGGCGGCACCACGCCGGCCTGACGCCGCGGTGACCGTTGCGAGTCATGAAGCATGAGTAAGCCTCTGTCTCGCAGCCGCCTCTTGCGGGGCGGCGGTCCCGGTCTGACCGGCCGTGGCCGTGCCGGGTTCCCGCTTCACAGCCACCCGCCGCGCGGACGCGGTCTTACGGTCGGCTCCACGGGCGTTTACCGTCTCCGTCGTACTGGCGGCGACGAGGTTGGACAGGTTGACCGCGGCGTTGGCGTCGCGGTCGGCTACCAGTCCGCAGGACGGGCAGTCGAAGGTGCGGTCCGACAGGGTCAGGCTTGGGTTTCGCCTGCCGCAGCCGGAACAGGTCTTCGAGCTTGGATACCAGCGGTCGGCGACGACGAGCGTCGAGCCGTACCAGCCGGTTTTGTAGGCGAGCTGGCGGCGGATCTCGGCCATCCCGACGTCCGAGATGGCGCGGGCGAGCCGCCGGTTACGGACCATCCCGGCTACGTGCAGATCCTCCACCACGATCATGCTGTGGTTCTTCGCCACCCGGGTGGTGAGCTTGTGTAGCCCGTCGCGCCGCTGGTTCGCGATCCGGGCGTGGATGCGCGCGAGCCGGGCCG
>NZ_FZMO01000249.1 GCF_900197875.1 Frankia canadensis
TGTAAGTCCGGCGGCGTCCTACTCTCCCACACGGTCCCCCATGCAGTACCATCGGCGCTGAAGAGCTTAGCTTCCGGGTTCGGAATGAGACCGGGCGTTTCCCCTTCGCCAAAACCACCGAAACATCTACAACCATACCACCAGCAGCAAGCCGGCCGCACAGTCAGAACCGCACAGTGGACGCGTAGCACCTTCGAAGACAAGCCCTCGGCCTATTAGTACCGGTCAGCTCCATGCGTCACCGCACTTCCACCTCCGGCCTATCAACCCGATCATCTAGTCGGGGGCCTTACCAGGCTACCCTGTGGGAGACCTCATCTCGAAGCAGGCTTCCCGCTTAGATGCTTTCAGCGGTTATCCCTTCCGAACGTAGCCAACCAGCCATGCCCTTGGCAGAACAACTGGCACACCAGAGGTTCGTCCGTCCCGGTCCTCTCGTACTAGGGACAGCCCTTCTCAAGTCTCCTGCGCGCGCGGCGGATAGGGACCGAACTGTCTCACGACGTTCTAAACCCAGCTCGCGTACCGCTTTAATGGGCGAACAGCCCAACCCTTGGGACCTACTCCAGCCCCAGGATGCGACGAGCCGACATCGAGGTGCCAAACCTTGCCGTCGATATGGACTCTTGGGCAAGATCAGCCTGTTATCCCCGGGGTACCTTTTATCCGTTGAGCGACGGCGCTTCCACAAGCCACCGCCGGATCACTAGTCCCTGCTTTCGCACCTGCTCGACATGTCTGTCTCACAGTCAAGCTCCCTTGTGCACTTGCACTCGACACCTGATTGCCAACCAGGCTGAGGGAACCTTTGGGCGCCTCCGTTACCCTTTAGGAGGCAACCGCCCCAGTTAAACTACCCACCAGACACTGTCCCTGATCCGGATCACGGACCCAGGTTAGACATCCAGTACGACCAGAGTGGTATTTCAACAATGACTCCACCAGAACTGGCGTCCCAGCTTCACAGTCTCCCACCTATCCTACACAAGCCGAACCGAACACCAATATCAAGCTATAGTAAAGGTCCCGGGGTCTTTCCGTCCTGCCGCGCGTAACGAGCATCTTTACTCGTAGTGCAATTTCGCCGAGTCTGTGGTTGAGACAGTGGGAAAGTCGTTACGCCATTCGTGCAGGTCGGAACTTACCCGACAAGGAATTTCGCTACCTTAGGATGGTTATAGTTACCACCGCCGTTTACTGGCGCTTAAGTTCTGAGCCTCGCCCCGAAGAGCTAACCCGTCCCCTTAACGTTCCAGCACCGGGCAGGCGTCACTCCGTATACATCGTCTTACGACTTAGCACGGAGCTATGTTTTTAGTAAACAGTCGCTTTCCCCTGGTCTCTGCGGCCACTCCCCGCTACGGAAGCAAGTCCCTACACGGAAAGCGGCCCCCCTTCTCCCGAAGTTACGGGGGCATTTTGCCGAGTTCCTTAACCACAGTTCACTCGCACGCCTTGGTATTCTCTACCTGACCACCTGTGTCGGTTTAGGGTACGGGCGGCCCTGACACTCGCTAGAGGCTTTTCTCGGCAGCATGGGATCATCCACTTCGCCACAATCGGCTCGGCATCAGGTCTCAGACACACAGAACGCGGATTTACCTACGCCCCGTCCTACACCCTTGCCCCAGGACAACCACCGCCTGGGCTGGACTACCCTCCTGCGTCACCCCATCGCTTGCCTACTACCAGCCAGGATCCCGACCTCACCTGCACATCCCCGAAAGGACACACACGATCGAACCGGTTAGCACAACCAGATTCAGCATTGGCGCGTCAGCGCCGGTACGGGAATATCAACCCGTTGTCCATCGACTACGCCTGTCGGCCTCGCCTTAGGTCCCGACTCACCCTGGGCGGAAAAGCCTGCCCCAGGAACCCTTGGTCATCCGGCGGACGGGATTCTCACCCGTCATTCGCTACTCATGCCTGCATTCTCACTCGTATGGCATCCACGGCTGGGTCACCCCGCCGCTTCACACGCCACACGACGCTCCCCTACCCACGCACACACCTGGACACCAAAGTGCCGGGTAACATGTGCATGCCGCAGCTTCGGCGGTGCGCTTGAGCCCCGCTACATTATCGGCGCGGAATCACTTGACCAGTGAGCTATTACGCACTCTTTCAAGGGTGGCTGCTTCTAAGCCAACCTCCTGGTTGTCTATGCGACTCCACATCCTTTTCCACTTAGCGCACGCTTAGGGGCCTTAGCTGGCGATCTGGGCTGTTTCCCTCTCGACTACGAAGCTTATCCCCCGCAGTCTCACTGCCGCACTTCACTTACCGGCATTCGGAGTTTGGCTGACTTCAGTAAGCTTGTGGGCCCCCTAGGCCATCCAGTGCTCTACCTCCGGCAAGAAACATGCGACGCTGCACCTAAATGCATTTCGGGGAGAACCAGCTATCACCGAGTTTGATTGGCCTTTCACCCCTACCCACAGCTCATCCCCCAGGTTTTCAACCCTGGTGGGTTCGGTCCTCCACACGGTCTTACCCGCGCTTCAACCTGGCCATGGGTAGATCACTCGGCTTCGGGTCTTGGACATGCGACTCAAACGCCCTCTTCGGACTCGCTTTCGCTACGGCTACCCCACACGGGTTAACCTCGCCACACATCGCAAACTCGCAGGCTCATTCTTCAAAAGGCACGCGGTCACCAGACCAAAGTCCAGCTCCCACGGATTGTAGGCACACGGTTTCAGGTACTATTTCACTCCCCTCCCGGGGTACTTTTCACCTTTCCCTCACGGTACTAGTCCGCTATCGGTCACCAGGAAGTATTTAGGCTTAGCGGGTGGTCCCGCCAGATTCACACGGAATTTCACGGGCTCCGTGCTACTTGGGAAAACATTCAGGAGAGACACTGTTTTCGGCTACAGGGCTGTTACCCTCTATGGCGGTCCATTCGCATGACCTTCGCCTAACAGAACCTTTTCTGACTCCTCGACAGTGCGGCAGCACCATCCGAACGCTCCCACAACCCCAACATCGCAACACCTGCCGGCTATCACACGACACTGGTTTAGCCTCATCCGCTTTCGCTCACCACTACTCGCGGAATCACTGTTGTTTTCTCTTCCTGCGGGTAATGAGATGTTTCACTTCCCCGCGTTCCCTCCACATGCCCTATGTGTTCAGGCATGGGTGACAGGATTTAAAGCCCTGCCGGGTTTCCCCATTCGGAAATCCTCGGATCACAGCTCGGTTGACAGCTCCCCGAGGCATATCGCAGCCTCCCACGTCCTTCATCGGCTCCTGGTGCCAAGGCATCCACCGTGCGCCCTTAATAACTTGGCCACAAAGATGCTCGCGTCCACTGTGCAGTTCTCAACGTACGGACGGCCACCAGCCGAACCAGCAGGACCCACCCCCACACCGGAAGACAGGTATCCCACCACAACTGGCCCGCACCACCACCCCCACCAGGAGGACCCGAACCAGCAGAACAGACAGCAGAGGCAACGATCAAGGAAGTCCACCTGACTCCCTCAGGACCCAACAGCGTGCCACGAACACCACCCACCACACCCAGGCCCGTTCCACCCCACACAGTGGGAGTACTAGACACCCGGCCGCAGCCAGCAGCATCACATCGTCAGCGTTCCACCCATGAGCAACCAGACCGGCATGCACATCCAGCCCTGGCCCTGGACCAGCCCACCCCCAACAGGACAGACCAGCCAGACGCTCCTTAGAAAGGAGGTGATCCAGCCGCACCTTCCGGTACGGCTACCTTGTTACGACTTCGTCCCAATCGCCGGTCCCACCTTCGACGGCTCCCCCCACAAGGGTTAGGCCACCGGCTTCGGGTGTTACCGACTTTCGTGACGTGACGGGCGGTGTGTACAAGGCCCGGGAACGTATTCACCGCAGCATTGCTGATCTGCGATTACTAGCGACTCCGACTTCACGGGGTCGAGTTGCAGACCCCGATCCGAACTGAGACCGGCTTTTTGGGATTCGCTCCACCTCACGGCATCGCAGCCCTTTGTACCGGCCATTGTAGCATGTGTGCAGCCCAGGACGTAAGGGGCATGATGACTTGACGTCATCCCCACCTTCCTCCGAGTTGACCCCGGCAGTCTCCTATGAGTCCCCGACACGACTCGCTGGCAACATAGGACGAGGGTTGCGCTCGTTGCGGGACTTAACCCAACATCTCACGACACGAGCTGACGACAGCCATGCACCACCTGTGCAGGACCCTTACGGACCCCCCATCTCTGGAGGATTTCCCTGCATGTCAAACCCTGGTAAGGTTCTTCGCGTTGCATCGAATTAAGCCACATGCTCCGCCGCTTGTGCGGGCCCCCGTCAATTCCTTTGAGTTTTAGCCTTGCGGCCGTACTCCCCAGGCGGGGCGCTTAATGCGTTAGCTGCGGCACGGAGGCCGTGGAAGGTCCCCCACACCTAGCGCCCAACGTTTACGGCGTGGACTACCAGGGTATCTAATCCTGTTCGCTCCCCACGCTTTCGCTCCTTAGCGTCAGTTCCGGCCCAGAGACCCGCCTTCGCCACCGGTGTTCCTCCTGATATCTGCGCATTTCACCGCTACACCAGGAATTCCAGTCTCCCCTGCCGGACTCTAGCCTGCCCGTATCGACTGCAGGCCCGGGGTTGAGCCCCGGGTTTTCACAGCCGACGCGACAGGCCGCCTACGAGCTCTTTACGCCCAATAATTCCGGACAACGCTTGCACCCTACGTATTACCGCGGCTGCTGGCACGTAGTTGGCCGGTGCTTCTTCTGCAGGTACCGTCACTCACGCTTCGTCCCTGCTGAAAGAGGTTTACAACCCGAAGGCCGTCATCCCCCACGCGGCGTCGCTGCGTCAGGCTTTCGCCCATTGCGCAATATTCCCCACTGCTGCCTCCCGTAGGAGTCTGGGCCGTGTCTCAGTCCCAGTGTGGCCGGTCGCCCTCTCAGGCCGGCTACCCGTCGTCGCCTTGGTAGGCCATCACCCCACCAACAAGCTGATAGGCCGCGGGCCCATCCCGATCCGATAAATCTTTCCACACCACCAGATGCCCGGCAATGTCATATCCGGCATTAGCCCCGGTTTCCCGAGGTTATTCCAGAGATCGGGGCAGGTTGCCCACGTGTTACTCACCCGTTCGCCGCTAGAAGCCGAAGCTCCCCGCTCGACTTGCATGTGTTAAGCACGCCGCCAGCGTTCGTCCTGAGCCAGGATCAAACTCTCCATCAATGAATGAAGAACCCGGAAAAACCGGGAAAGACCCCAACATCAACACCGCGAAACCGCGATGCTGTACTTGAGTCCAAAGGAATCCCTCACAACCCGACCAGCCACACCCCCACATCCAGCAGGGACACAACCAGACAGACCATGAACGAGGGATAAAACATATTTGGCACTGACAATCGGCACGCTGTTGAGTTCTCAAGGAGCAGGCGC
>NZ_FZMO01000099.1 GCF_900197875.1 Frankia canadensis
GGACGTCCCTGCCCGCCAGCGCCGGACGCCCGCCCACCGGCGCGGACCCAAGCCAGGCCGACGCCGCACTGCCGACCGGGGCCAGCGGGCAGCCGGCGGGCAGGGACGTCCCGTGAGCCGGGTCGCGGTGTACGGCGCCACCGGGTTCATCGGCACCGCCTGCGCGCACGCCCTGCGCCACGCCGGGCACGACGTGGTCGCGCGCACGGCCCGCCGGCTGTGGGTCGCCCCCGAGGACCTGGCCGGCTCGCCGGCGGCGGGCCACCGGCCGTTCCTGGACGAGGTGCGCGCCGAGCTCGACGGCGTCGACGCGGTCGTGAACGCCGCGGGCCTGGCGACCTCCGCCGCGAGCCGCACCCCCGCCCTGGTCGGGGCCAACGCCGCCTGGCCCCGGCTGCTCGCGGACGCGTGCGAACGGGCCCGGGTGCCTCGCCTCGTGCACGTCAGCACCGCCGCGGTGCAGGGCCGGGCGCCGCGGCTCGACGAGAGCCTCGACTACGCGCCGGTGACCCCGTACGCGCGCGCGAAGGTGCTCGGCGAGCAGCTGCTGCGCGACGCCGCCGCCCGGGGCACCGTCGCGACGACCGTGTACCGCCCGCCGTCGGTGCACGGTCCGGGCCGGCGGATGACCAGCGACTTCGCCGCGTTCTGCCGCCGCTTCCCGCTGGTGACCTGCGCGGACGGCAGCCAGCCCGTGCCGGTGGCACTGGTCGGCAACGTCGGCGCCGCGCTCGCCGAGATCGTCACGGCGGACGACGCCCCGCTCGTCGTCTCCCACCCCTACGAGGGGCACACGGTGCGCACGCTCTACGAGACGTTCGCGCCGGGGCGGCCCCTGCGCTGCCTGCCCGCCGCCGCCGTGGGCGCGTTGCTGCGGGCCGCGGAGCCGACCGGAAGCTGGCTGCCGCCGCTGGGCGCGCTGTGCCGGCGGGCGGAGCTGATGCTGCTCGGCCAGGCGCAGGCGCCGGGCTGGCTCGCCGCGCGCGGCTTCCGGCTGCCGTTGGGACAGGCCGCGTGGGACGAGCTCGCCACCGGGCTGCGCGGCCCGGTTCCGCGTCCTCGCGCGGCCCGCGGACCGTGCGACACACGCGACGACACCTACCGATCACCCCGTTAGGTAATCGACTCACTACCATCTGACGTCTTGTCTGATGCCGACGGCTGGAGGTCGCGCTTCATGTCCCACCCTCCCAGCCGCCGCCGCGTCCTGGTCCTCACCCACTACTTCCCACCGGAGATCGGCGCCCCGCAGGCCCGGCTCTCGGAGACCGCGCGGGCCTGGGCGTCCGCCGGCCTGCACGTCACCGTGCTCACCGGCCTGCCGAACCACCCCACCGGCGTGATCCCGCCCGCGTACCGCGGCGCCTGGCTGCGCACCGAACGGGTGGACGGCTACCGCGTGCTGCGCACCTGGCTGTACGCCACGCCGAACGAGGGGGTGGTGCGCAGGACCCTGTCGCACCTGTCGTTCATGGTTACCAGCGTCACGCTCGGCGGCTGGCGGACGGGGCCGTGCGACGTGGTGATGGTGTCCTCGCCGACGTTCTTCCCGCTCGGCTCGGCGTGGCTGCTCGCCCGGCTGCGGCGGGCCCGGCTGATCGTGGAGGTCCGCGACCTGTGGCCGGCGATCTTCGAGCAGCTCGGCGTCCTCACCGACCGACGGGTGCTCGGCGTCCTCGAACGCCTCGAGCTCGCCGCCTACCGCGCAGCCGATGCCGTCGTCACCGTCACCGAGGGGTTCCGCGACGACATCGTCCGCCGCGGCATCCCGGCCGGCAAGGTGCACGTCATCCGCAACGGCGTCGACCTCACCCGGTTCCGTCCCGGCACCCGCCCGCCCGCGGGCATCCGGGCTCGGCTCGGCGCGGGGGACGGCGAGATCCTCGTCCTCTACATCGGTGCCCACGGCATCTCGCACGGCCTGACCTCGATCGCCGACGCGGCGGCGCGGCTCGCGGCACCCCAGCCCACGTCCCCGACCGCGACGTCCCCGACCGCGACGGGTCGCAACACGGCGGATCGCAACACGGCGGGCATGACCTCGGAGGCGCCGACGTCCCAGCCGGTGCGGTTCGCCTTCGTCGGCGAGGGTGCGCAGAAGCGGCGCCTCGCCGACCACGTCCGCGGCCTCGGGCTGACGAACACGGTGCTGCACGACGGCGTGCCCCGCGAGCAGGTGCCGGGGGTCGTGGCCGCCGCGGACATCTGCGTGGTGCCGCTGCGCGACGTGCCGATGTTCGACACGTTCATCCCGTCGAAGATGTTCGAGCTGCTGGCCGCCGGACGGCCGGTGATCGGCACGGTGCGCGGCGAGGCCGCGCGGATCCTGATGGCGGCCGGGCAGGCCGTCGTCCCGCCCGAGGATCCCGACGCACTCGCCCGGGAGGTCGCCCGCCTCGCCGCCGACCCCGACCGGCGCGCGCGGATGGCCCGGGACGGCAGGGCGTACGTCGAGCGCCACTTCGACCGCGACGCGCTCGCCCGGGACTACCAGGACCTGCTGTTCGCCCCGCCGATCCCACCACCGCCCACCCCGACGGCCGAGCACGGCGACCCGCCGCGTTCCCACCCGGCGCCGGTCGGCGGGGTGCCCGCGCAACGCGGCCTTCTGGGTGGTGGCACCTCGCACCGCACGCCGGCGGACGCGGGAACCGGCGCCGCCGGACCGGAGGCGAACGCGTGAGGATCCTTGTCACCGGCGGCAGCGGCTTCGTCGGGCGCCGGGCGGTGCGCCACGCCGTCGACGCCGGCCACGAGGTGGTCGGCGTCGCCCGCGCCGAGCCCGCCGCCGCCACACTGCGCGGCCTCGGCGCCCGGCCCGTCGTCGGCGACCTCGACGACCCGCCGGGGCTCGCCACCGCCTTCGCCGCCGCCGAGGCCGACGTCCTGCTCAACATCGCCTCGCTCGGCTTCGGCCACATCGACGCCATCCTCGCGGCGACGCGAGCCGCCGGCCTGCGCCGCGCGGTCTTCGTGTCGACGACCGGCATCTTCACCGCGCTCGACCCGCCGTCCAAGCGGGTGCGCATCGCCGCCGAGCGCGCCATCGAGGCCAGCGGGCTCGACTGGACGATCATCCGCCCCACGATGATCTACGGCGGTCCCGACGACCGCAACATGGCCCGGCTGCTCGCCCTGGTGCGCCGCACCCCCGTGCTGCCGCTTCCCGGCGGCGGCCGACTGCACCAGCCCGTCCACGTCGACGACCTCGCCGCCACCCTGCTGCGAGCCCTCGACGCGGGCGCCGCCATCGGCCGGGCCTACGACGTCGCCGGACCGGTGCCGCTGCCGTTTCGGGACGTCGTCGCCGCCGCCGGGACCGCCACCGGACGGCGTGTGCGCTGCCTGCCGGTCCCCGTCCGCCCGGTGCTCGCCCTCGCCGGCGGCTACGAACGCCACGCCCGCCGGCCGCGGCTGAAGGCCGAACAGATCGCCCGGCTCGCCGAGGACAAGGCGTTCGACATCGCGCCGGCGCGCCGCGACCTCGGCCACCGGCCACGCCCGTTCGACGCCGGCCTCGCCGACCTGGCGACCGCGACCGGCACCCGCGGCGACCCTCCGGCGCCCGCGGCGTCGCGGCGTCGCGCCGCCACCGCGCCGGGCCGCCTGATCGCCCAGGTGCGCGCCGTCGAGGCCGTGGCCGGACGGCCGGTGGCGGTGCGCTTCGCCGTCGCCCTCGTTCGGCACGCACCTCGGATCGCCCGTACCGGCTGCCTGGACGCGGCCGACCGCGCCCTGTCCGACGAGACCCTCGACCTGCGCCCGCTGCCCGGTGTGCGGGTGCGCGTGCCCGGGCGGCTGTTCGGCGCCGCGCGCGAGGTGTACTGCCGCGGAGCCTTCCACGCGCTGCCGGGGTTCGTCCCCGCCGCCGGCCAGGTCGTCGTCGACCTCGGGGCCGGCGAGGGCCTGTACACGATACTGGCCGCGCGGGCCGGCGCGGACGTCATCGCCGTCGAGGCGCGCCGCGACCGCGCCGACGCGCTCGCCGGCCACATCGCCGACAACGGCATCGAACGCCAGGTCCAGGTCCTGCACGCGGTGGTGCACCCGGTGGGCCGCACCCGCGTCGGGGCCGACCGGCTCAGCGTGCCCGAGATCCTCGCCGCCGGCGGCGTCGACCAGGTGGACCTGCTGCGGATCGACCTCGGCGCCGGAGCATCCGCCCTGTTCGGCGATCTCCGCTGGCTTCGCGCCGTCGACCGCCTGGTGCTGCGGATACACCCCGCCCGTGAGGGTGGCGGAAGCATCGCCGACAGCCGCGACATCGGCGGCGGCGACCACACCGTCGGCGGCGACGACACCGGCCGCGGCGAGGGCGACACCGGCGGCGAGGGCGACGGCGACCAGGACGCAGGGACGCTGGCCGCGCGGCTGCGGGCGCTCGCGTTCGAGGTGACGGTTCTCGACGAGGACCTGCGTCGGGTGGCCAACCCCGCAGCCGCGACCACCGGCTATCTCTACGCCGGCCGGCGCTGCCCCGCGCCCGCCCCGAACGCCACCTGGACCGTCCCTCCGCCCGCCGACGCGTCCGTGCGGCCCGGCCCGCCGGCACCGCCCAGCGAGCAGGCACCGCCCAGCGAGCGGCCGGACCGTCCGGCCGTACCGACGGCGCGGACCGCCCCGACGGCGACGCGCGGCGCCGGCAGGCCTGTGTGAGCCGCGGTGACGGCGAGCAGGTCGGCCGCTACCTGCGCACCGTCCGGCAGCTGCGGGCGGGCCAGGTCGTCGCCCGCGGCCGGCTGCGCACCCAGCGGGCCGTGCTGCGCGCGCGGCCCGGCCTCACCGCCGCGATGCTGCGCGGGCGTCCCGTCGCCGGGCGCTGGCCGATCGGCCTGGTTCCCCTCGACGGTCGCTGTCCCGCGCCCCGCGACACCGTCGAGCGACTCGCCGACGGGCGTCTCACCCTCCTCGGCCACACCCGAGACCTGGCCAGGCGCCCCGGGCAGCCGGCCGCGGCCGACCCGTCCCGGTGGGACTGGGAACAGGCCGACGCCCCGCTGCTGTGGCGCTATCACCTGCACTACTGGGACTGGGCCTGGGCGCTGACCGCCGAGGGCGACCAGCGCCGCGACGCACCCGGCGGCAGCGAGGCGGACCGCGCGCTGTTCGCCCGGGTCTACGCCGGCTGGCGCACCGCCGCCCCGGTCGGGCAGGGCGTGGCCTGGGCGCCGTACGTCGCGTCGCTGCGGGCCTGGACGCTGTGCGCGCTGGCGCCGGTACTGGCCTGCGCTCCGCCGATCCGCGACACGCTGCGCGCCGATCTCGGCACCCACCGGGCGTTCCTGCGCGCCCATCTGGAGACCGACGTCGGCGGAAACCATCTCGTGAAGAACATCAAGGCCCTCATCGGGCTGGCCGCGGCCGACGGCGACCGGCGGGGGCTGGAGCACTGGGCGGGCGCGCTGGTCCGCCAGACCCGCCGGCAGGTGCTCGCCGACGGCGGCCACCATGAGCGGGCGCCGGCCTACCACTGCCAGGTACTCGCCGACCTAGACGACGTCGCCGGGCTGCTCGACGCCGCGGGTCACCGGGTGCCGGCGGAACTGACCGCCGCGATCGACCGGATGCGGTCCTGGCTCGGCTCCGTCCTCGGGCCGGACGGCACCGTGCCGCTGCTCAACGACGGCTTCCCCGTGCCTGACGCCCTGGTCCGCCGGCTGCTGCCCCCCATCCCGGCCCAGCCCGCCGTCCTGACCCCGCCCGCCGGACCGACACCGCCCGCCGAGCCGACACCGCCCGCCGAGCCGGCACTGCCCGCGGGCCCGACATCGCCCGCCGGTCCTGGGCCCGGACCCGTCGGCGCCGGGCCCGGTGCGACGAGCGGCACGCTGCTGGCGGACAGTGGGCTCGCGGCCCTCGCCACGGGACGCTGGCACGTGCTCGCCGACGTCGGGCCGCCATGCCCCGACGACCTGCCGGCCCACGCGCACGCCGACACCCTCAGCTTCCTGCTCTGGTGGGACGGCGATCCGCTGCTCGTCGACACGGCGACGTCCACCTACGCTCCCGGCACCCGTCGCGACCACGAGCGGGGCACCACCGCCCACTCGACGATCACGGTGGATGACGCCGACTCCACCGAGGTGTGGGGCGCCTTCCGCGCCGGGCGCCGCGCCCGGCCGACCCTGGTCGCGCTGCGCGCCCACAGCGCGGCCCTGACGCTGACCGCCGCCCACGACGGCTTTCGCCATCTGCCCGGCGCACCCCGCCACCAGCGGCGCTGGCACCTGGACCCGGGCGGCCTCACCCTCGAGGACCGCATCGACGGGAGCCGCCGGCACCGCCTGGCGATGCGGTTCCACTTCGCGCCCGGGGTGACCCTGGCCGCCACCGCACCCACCGCGACGGCCGGCGCATTGACGATCACCACGGCCACCGGGCGGCGTCTGATGCTGCATACCGATGGCGCCGGCGACGGCAGGTGGCGGGTACGGGACACGCCGCGCGCCGTCGGCTGGGAACGCACCGTGTCCGCGCCCACCGCCGAGCTGCGCCTCGTCGCCCGGCTGCCCGTCGTCCTGCACACCCGCCTCGGCCTGGGACATCGGCCCTCACCGGACCGGACCACCGGCATGACCGAGTCGCGCGCCGGTCAGGTGCCGGCGGCGGGCAGCTGAACCGGGGCGGACTGGCGGGGCACCAGGCCGGCGCCGTACCCGGGCCCCGGCCGCGGCGGGACCGGCCGCTCCCGGAACCACGCCACCGTGCGGGCCAGGCCGTCGGCCAGCTCGACCCGCGGCTGCCAGTCGAGCAGCTCCCGGGCCACGGTGACGTCCGGGCGGCGCACGCTGGGGTCGTCTGGGGGGCGCGGGACGAAGGTGATCGGCGCCGTCCCGCCGCACAGCCGCACAACCAGCCGGGCGAGCTCCAGCATGGTCAGCTCGTGCGGGTTGCCGAGGTTCACCGGGCCCGGGTGCTCGCGGGACATCATCCGGACCAGCCCGTCGACCAGATCGTCGACGTGGCACAACGAGCGGGTCTGTGAGCCGTCGCCGGCCACCGTCACCGGGCGGTCGGCCAGTGCCTGGGTCACGAACGTGGGCACGGCCCGGCCGTCGTCGGCCCGCATCCGCGGCCCGTAGGTGTTGAAGATGCGCACGATGCCGGTGCGGGTGCCGTGGGTGGCGCGGTGGGCGGTGGTCAGCGCCTCGGCGAACCGTTTGGCCTCGTCGTACATGCTGCGCGGCCCGACCGGGTTGACATGGCCCCAGTACTGCTCGGCCTGGGGGTGGACCTGCGGGTCGCCGTAGACCTCGGAGGTGGAGGCGAGCACGAACCGGGCGCCCTTGCGGCGGGCGAGGTCGAGCAGCCGCCCGGTGCCGACGGATCCCACCGCCAGCGTCTCCAGCGGCAGGGCGCGGTAGTCGACCGGGGAGGCCGGCGACGCCAGGTGCAGGACCGCGTCGACCGGGCCCGCGATGTCGAGCGGGCCGGTCACGTCCCGGCGCAGCAGGCGGAACGCGCCGTGGGCGCGCAGGGGATCGACGTTGCCGGGCCGGCCGGTGAGGAAGTTGTCGACGCAGACGACCTCGGCGCCGTCCGCCAGCAGCCGCTCGCAGAGGTGACTGCCGACGAACCCCGCTCCGCCGGCGACGACAACACGCATGGCGATCCCCCTAGCCTGTCGCGAAGGCCCTGTCCTGGCACGACGGGCACCTGGCACCGGTCCGGCGCGACGGGCCGCCGGCGGCGCCGGCCCGCGGGAGCCGGCCGCCGGGCTCGCCACCCGCGTCGCCGACCCGTCGTCAGAGGCACTACATCTATCACGGACAGCGACAATCTTCTCGGTAGTCGCCGCGATTTCCCGCCACCCCCGCGACACATATCTACTGTGCGTTGAAGAATGAATACGCATGGTGAATACTGGCCGACCGGGTGGCCCGATCGGGCGGTCGCCCACGCGCGGATCCGGCGGTCCCCGAGGAGGCATGTCGCACCCATGGCGCCCTCCTCCGCCGCGCGCACGGTCCCACGCCCAGGCCCACGTTCGGGCCCAGGCCCCGATCGTCCCTCGTCCGCGCGCCGCGGCACCGTCTGCCGCGATCCCGCGATCCCGCGGCACCGCCCGACGCCCGACGACCCCTCTCGTCCGGCAGTCCCACTCCCGCCAGGAGCGACGATGACCACGGCCACACCCCGGCAGAACCTGCCCGACACCACCGCGCGCTACCTCGACCTGCTCCGCTCGACGCTGACCTTCTCCCTGTGGGACGGCGGCGACGGCAACATCTGGGAACCGCACGGCAGCGCCCGGCGGATCGTGGCCAGAACCATCCAGCGCCGCGGCATGGAGATCGTCCGGCGGACCCCGCCGGAGGTACGCGGCGACGGCCGGGACTGGCCGCGGCTCGCGCACACCATGACCGGTGAGCGGCGGATGCGCAACCTGCAGGAATGCGTCGAGCAGGTATTGCGCGACGACGTCCCCGGCGACCTGATCGAGACCGGGGTGTGGCGGGGCGGCGCCTGCATCCTCATGCGCGGCGTGCTCGCCGCCTACGGCGCCACCGACCGGACCGTGTGGGTCGCCGACTCGTTCGCCGGCCTGCCCGCCCCCGACCCGCGGTACGCGGCCGACGCGAACGACCGCCACCACGAGCAGACGGCGCTGGCCGTCTCCGTCGACCAGGTACGCGACAACTTCCGCCGCTACGGGCTGCTCGACGAGCAGGTCCGCTTCCTGCCCGGCTGGTTCCGTGACACGCTGCCGGACGCGCCGATCGAGAGCCTCGCCGTGCTGCGCCTGGACGGCGACATGTACGAGAGCACGATCGAGGCACTGGAGGCCCTGTACGCGCGGCTGTCGCCGGGCGGCTTCTGCATCGTCGACGACTACGGCGCGGTGCCCGGCTGCCGGGCCGCCGTCGACGACTACCGGGCCGCGAACGGCATCCGCGAACCGATCATCGACGTCGACTGGACGGGCGTCTACTGGCGGCGCGACGGCGCGCCGGGCCGGTCATGAGCCACCAGGACCGGCCCGGCCCGTGGACGGTGCTGATGGTCTGCACCGGCAACCTGTGCCGCTCGCCGCTGGCCGAGTACCTCGCCGCCGCCCACTTCCCGCCGGGCGCCGCGCGCCGGCCGCTGATCCGCAGCGCCGGCGTGCTCGCCCACCCGGACGAGCCGATGCACCCGCACGCCGCGGCGCTGCTGCGGGCCCGCGGCACGGAGCCCGACGCGTTTCGTAGCCGGCGGCTGACGAAGGAGCTGGTCGACGGCAGCGACCTGGTGCTGTGCGCGACCCGCCAGCACCGCTCGACGGTCGTCGGCCTCGTCCCGCGGGCGCTGCGCCGGACCTACACCATGCGCGAGTTCGGTCGGCTGACCTCCGCGGTCCGCCTCGCCGACCTGCCGACCGGCCAGGTCCGCCCGGCCGGGGAGTTCCTCACCGCGGCGGCCTGGCGCGCCCGGGCCGCGGGCCGGGTGGTCCCGGTGGCGGTCGACGACCTGACCGACCCGATCGAGGAGGGCCGGGCGGGGTTCGAGACATGCGCCGCGGTGATCAACGACGCGCTGTCGGGCCCGATGTCGCTGCTCGCGCGGGCCTGCCAGGCGTGGCGGGCGGTCCCGCGGCCACGCCAGCCCCTGGACCGCGGCCCGGGCGCCACCGGCCACACCGACGTCGCCGGCCACACGGACCTCGCCGGCCATACTGACGTCGCCGGCCATACTGACGTCGTCAGCCACGCTGCCGGGCCCGACGGCGGGCAGGCGTCGGGCTGATGAGGATCCTCGTCGCCTGGACGCGGCCGCCGTCCGGGCCGTCAGCACGGATCGGTAGCCGCCGGTCAGGACGCGGCGCGGTCGGTCGGCACGTGGTACCCGGCCGCCCACCGGGACGCCCCTCCCCCAGCCGGGACCCCGGCTCCCGCCGGCACACCCAGCCCAGACACGCCCAGCCCCGGCGACACGCCCAGGCCCGCAGATCTGCCCCCATTCGTAGGAACCGTCTGCGGGACCGGTGGCACCCGATGCACCGCGGGCACCGGCAGCACCGACCACTCCGAGACGTAGGACCGAGGAAGGGCGGTCACCCCGCCTACCGAACCCACGGTTACGGCGGGCTGCGGGGCGGGTGGCGGCATCGCGGGGGGCGTCGACACGGTCGGTGGTGTCGCGGGCGCGGACCGCGGGCCGCCACCCGGCGCGGCATGCACCGCGACGAGCTCGCCCGCCGGTGTGATGGCGGCCGGCGACGATCGCAGGGCGACGCGCCCGGCCCACTCCCGCAGCCAGGCGACCACCCGGTCACCCGCCATCGGCCGGGCGACGAAGTACCCCTGTACCTCGTCGCACTGCCAGTCCGCGAGAGCCTGCCAGGAACGCTGGGTCTCCACCCCCTCGGCGACGATCCGCAGGCGCAGCGCGTGCGCGAGCGACACGGTGGACCGCACGATCTCGGCGGCCACCGGGTCACGGTCCAGGTCACGCAGGAACGTGCGGTCGAGCTTGACCTCGTCCGCCGGCAGGTCGCGCAGGTAGGTCAACGAGCAGAATCCCGTGCCGTAGTCGTCCAGGCTGACCCGTACCCCGAAGCGCCGCAGCCCGGCCAGCGTGTGCCGGGCCGCCTCGCGTGCCTCGACCAGGGTGTCCTCGGTCAGCTCCACGACGAGCGCCGCCGGCGGCAGCCCGTGGCGGGCCAGCGCGGCGCGCACCACGCCGACGAAGGCCCGGTCGACGATGACCGACGCCGGGACGTTCACCGAGACCGTCAGCGCCGCGCCACCGGCCCGCCAGCGCGCGCAGTCGGCCAGCGCCTGGTCGAGCACCTGAACCGTGAGCCGCGGCATGAGACCCGCCCGGTCGATCTCGGCCAGGAAGATCTCGGGCTGGCGGATGCCGTCCACCGGGTGCCGCCAGCGGACCAGCGCCTCGACCCCGTTGATGCGCCCGCTGCGCAGGTCGGCCTTCGGCTGGTAGGTCAGCTCGAGCTGGCCCTGGTCGAGCGCCTGGCGGACCTCGGCCCGCAGCAGCAGGCGGGCGCGGCTGACCGCGGGCGGCGCCGGGGCGTAGAGGGCCTGCCCGCAGCGGGAGCGCTTCGCCGTGTGCATGGCCTGCTCGGCGCGGCGCAGCAGCTCCTGGGGCGTCCGGCCGTGCCGGGGTGAGCAGGCGATCCCGATGCTCGCATCGGGCCGAACCGGCGTCGAACCGAGCAGGACGGGAGACTCGAGCGCCGCGTGCAGGTCGGCGGCGACCCTTCTGGCCCCGTCGGCGTCGGCTCCCCGCAGCAGGACAGCGAAGGCGTCCCCGTCGACCCGGGCGAGCAGCGCCGAGTCCGGCAGGGCGGCACGCAGCCGCCGGCCGACGGTGATGAGCAGACGGTCCCCCAGCTCGTGGCCGAGCGCGAGGTTGACGTCCCGCATGCCGTCGAGGTCGAGCACCAGCAGCGCCATGGGCGACACCGTCCGCATCCGGTGACCGCCGCCCAACAGCCGGCCGGCGGCCCACAGGAAGGGCTGGCGCTCGGGCAGACCGGTGAGCTCGTCGACGCCGGGGTATCGGCGCCGGGCATCGGTGCCGTGGCCGCGGCCATCGGCCGACCTGGCGCCGTCACCCATCAGGACGGCGGAGACCGAGGCGAGCACCGCGAGGGCGCACAGCATCCCGGCGCCGACGCTTCCGGCCGGCCCCCGGACCAACGCGCCACAACCGACACCGACCGTGAGGAGGACCGCGACGAGCCCGACCGCCACCACCCGCTGGCGGCTCACCGCACGCGCGTGATCGTGGACGAGGTCGCGATCGTGGGACGACGCGCCGTCAGCCGGTGGAGAGGCGACCCGCGCCGCCCCGGGCCGGCGGCCGGGCCCGGGGGCCGCACGGCAGGCCCGCGGGGCCCGCTCGCCACCGCCGCTGCCACGGCCCGACGGTCGCCGTCCTATCCGATCCCGCCATTTCATCGAATTCCCCCGAACGCGATCCCACAATGCCCTGCGCTTCGAACGACAGCCTGCCGGGGGCGGCGCAACGACACCACCCGCGCCTGGCGGAAGCGGTCACCCGCGGCGGCGCCGATCCCACGCTATACGAGCGTAACGCCGCTCAGTTCGCAGGGTATCCGATGCCCGACTTTCCCCCGCCATCGAGCCGACCCGCACACGACACCGAGCACATTCCGCCGCCATCTCGACCGGGTCAGCACGCGACCAATTCCCCAATCCACAGCTCAGACGACGGAGGAGCAGTCAATCCACCAGGGAGTATCGCGAAATCCCCGCCCATTAGTCACCTAGCGTCACCTGACTGATCGGCAGCACCCCCTCCACGGCAGGGAAGATCACGAACATCAACAGGGCCACGATCGCCAGCAGCAGCACGGCCGCGAGCCCCGGTCGCAGTCGCCGCGGGCCGGGCAGGTGCCGGTAGATCCAGGCGTACATCCGGTCACTCCTCCCGCAGCACCGGGGGCGGACCGGCGGACTTCGGCGTGGTGTCGACCAGCTCCCCGTACACGATCAGCCGGTGACTGGCAGAGAATTTGGGATGACAGGTTGTCAAGGTAATGAGCTCCTTGCTCGGCGCGGCGCCGGGGCGCTTCGGAACCGGATAGGTGACATCCAGCCGATTCGGGAGCACGATCTCGGATCCGGTCACCCGATAGGTGTAATAACGGTCCTGAACCTCGACCACGATAGGGTCGCCAACCTTTAGTTCATCCAAACGACTAAAAGGTTTCCCGTAGGTGGTGCGGTGCCCGGAAACGACGAAGTTGCCCAGCTGGCCGGGCATCGCCGTCCCCGGGATATGCCCCGGCCCACGGCGCAGGTCGGCGACTGAGACTCCCTGCACGACGACCGGCGCGTAGTCCCGGCCGAAGCGTGGCACCCGCAGGATCGCCACCCCGTCGCCGAGCGGCACGGGGGGCAGGGTCGGCAGCGGGTGGCCCACCGCGGGCGGGCGCGGCGCGACCGGCCTGCTCCACTGCTCGACGAGCTGGTGATGCAGACGGTCCTGGGTGCGCTCGGCGAACAGGTCGGTGACCCACAGCTGATAGGCGAGGAACAGCGCGACCAGGACGCCCGCGGTGATCAACAGCTCGCCGAGCCCCCGCGCGAGCCGGCCGGCGAGCAGCCTCCGGAAGCCGCGGGCGACCGCGCCGATGACCGTTCCGGTACAGAAGGTCGCCATGGCGACGGCGTAGG
>NZ_FZMO01000251.1 GCF_900197875.1 Frankia canadensis
TCCCCCGGCCGAGCCCCCCGCCGCCGCCGCGCTGGTCGTCCAGCTCGGACGCATCCACCTGCTCGTCGTCGAACCGCATGTCCCGCCTTCCGCCGCACCCGGACCCGTTCGTCCTGTCCGTCTCCGTTCACCGGGTCCCGATGGGCAGTATGTCCACAACGATCAGCGCGCGAACGCCGACCCGTGCGGATGCGCCGCCGGCGGATGGACCTCAGCCGAGATGGGCGAAGACGACGACGTTGTCGACGTAATGGCCGGACCTGTGGTCGAAGGTGCCACCGCAGGTGATCAGACGGAGCTGCGCGCCGCTGCCGGAGTGGTAGACCTCCTGGTCCGGGAAGTCTGCCTTCGCGTACTCGGCCAGCCGGTCGACGACGAAGGTCGCGGTCGTGCCGTCCCGTCGGTCGACGAACACCGTGGCGCCGGCCCGCAGGCCGCGCAGCCGGTAGAAGACCGCCGGGCCGGTCCTGGAGTCGACATGCCCGGCGATCACGGCCACGCCGTCGTCGCCCGGCTCTGGGCCCGCCTGGTTCCAGCCGACCTCGTCGAACCCGGCCGGGGGGATCAGTGTCCCCGCCGCGTCCAGCTGCAGCGCCACGACCGGCGCCATGACGGCGAGGTCCGGCACTCGCAGCCGCACCGGATCCGCCACCGTGCCCGCCTCGGCGCCTGGTGTCGTGCCCGGCGCCGCGGCACCTGACGTCACGGCGCCCACCTCCGCCGGCGGCGTCCCGCGCGGGTTCCCGCCGGTCGTGGCCGGCTGTCCCGAGCCGCAGCCGGTGACCGTCACCGCAGCCAGCACGAGGACGGCCGCCAGCACCGCCCCGACAGCCGACCGGCGCCGGCCGGACCACCGCCGCGGGTCGTGACCCGGCCGGGGCGTCCGGCCGCCGGCGTCGCCGCCGGCGGCCGTCGGATCGCTCGTCACCCGAGCGCACCCGCGCGACGTCGCCGCCACAGGCCGAAGCCGGCGAGTACGCCGAGTCCCGCGCCGCCGGCCGCGAGCGGGACAGCCGCCTCGGTGCCGGAATGCGTGTCCGGCTGGGTGCCGCCGGCGCCGGTGTCGACACCACCCTGGGGCTGGACCGGAAGGGCACGTCCCTGGCCCGGCTTCCCGTCGGCCCGCGGCGGCCGCGGGCGGGGGGTGGCCGTGGCCAGGCCCGGCGCCGGCGCCGCGGCGCCGGCGGTCGCGGGCAGGCCCGGCGCGGGCGCGGGCGTCGCGGCACTGGCGGCCGTCGCGGGCAGCGCCACCCCGACGGCGATGACGCCGGCCAGCGTCACCCCGAGCGCGGACCTGCGCAGCCTCTGGCCGGCTCGGGCCGGGCGGCTGGGAGTGCTCATCACCGGGTTACCTCGATTCTGTCGGCGGCATCCAGAGCCACGTACGGGCCGACCGGATGCCGATGGTCACCGGCCGGTTCGCCTGCCCGGCCCGCATCGAGCCTGTCCACGCCGGATGGGCGCTGAATGAGATGACGATGAGAGCCCTCTCATCCGCCCGGCGCTGTCCGCGCGTCGACGTGACGGCCGGGGGGTGCCGCCGGGCTGGCCTAAGATGACCCGCATGGCGGATCAGCCGGATACGTCGGGCTCTGCCACGGGCGCCGCGGCGGCGCCGGAGGTGGCGGCTCGGACCGGAATCTGGGGGATCGGCCTCGCCGCGCTGGGCCTGGCCGCGGTCGTCGCCGGCATGGCCGCCGGAGTGGGGTCCGTCTCGGGCACACCACGCCCGCCGGACCTGGGCGGGCCGATCCTGGCGCCCAGCGCCGTGTCCACGCCGGCGTCGGCGTCCACCGCCACCTCCGCGCCGCTGACCGGGACGCTGTCGCCGGTGCCCGGCAGGAGGCGCCCGGGCCAGCTCCCGCCGCAGGTGCTCGCGCGGGCCGACGGTACGAGGGCCTCCGCGGCGCGGGCGGCGACGCCGGTGCCCGTCCGCGCGCTGCCGGTCCCGCCCACGGTCCAGCCGACCGCGATGGCGGCGGCGCCCGGCGGCGCTCCGGCTCCCGCGGCCGTCGGATGAGAGGCTTCTCATGGTGTTCTCATCCGTGGCTTCGGCTTCCTCGCGACGCTGGAACGCGTGCTGCCCGGGCGGCCGCGGGCCCGCGGGCTGGGAAGCGGCGTGATGCGGATCCGCGTGGTGGCGGGCTCGGCGCGGCTGCGCATCCTCGGCTGGCAGCTGCTGCTCGTGGCGCTGGCGCTGGGCGGCTCCGTGCTGGCGGCCCGCCAGGTGCTGATGGCGCGTGTCGACGAACGGGTGGACCAGGGCCTGGCCAAGGAGGTCAGCGAGCTGCGCCGGTTCGTCGACAAGAGCGTCGACCCGGCCACCAGGCGTTCGCAGTTCCCCGACGTGCGCGCCCTGCTGAAGGCGCATCTCGAACGGGCCATCCCGGACCGCAACCAGACGATGCTCGCGCTCGTCGACGGCGTGCCGGCGTACCGCAGCGCCGAGACGCCGCCCTACCGGCTGGACACGGACCGGGCCGCGACCGCGGCGTTCGTGTCGTCGGTGGCGGGCGGCCAGCCGCACTACGGTCGGGTAGGCACCTCGGCCGGCGACGTGCGCTACGTCGCGGTCCCCGTCAGCGTGCGGGGCCACTCGGAGCGGGGCGTCTTCGTGTCGGCCGTGTTCGTCGACCGCGAGCGCGCCGAGGTGGACGAGGTGGCCAGGGTGCTCGGCATCGTCGGGTTCGGCGCGCTGGCCGTCGCCGGCGCGGCCGGCTGGATGGTCGCCGGGCGGGTGCTCGCCCCGGTGCGGATGGTCCGCCGGACCGCCCAGACGATCACGGAGACGGATCTGTCCCGGCGCATCCCGATCGGCCGCGGGTGGGGTGGCCGGGACGAGATCACGGAGCTCACGCGGACGTTCAACGGCATGCTGCATCGCCTCGAGCAGGCCTTCGAGACCCAGCGCGCCTTCGTCGACGACGCCGGCCACGAGCTGCGCACCCCGATCACCATCATCCGCGGGCATCTGGAACTGCTCGGCGACGATCCGGACGACCGGGCCGAGACCGTCGCCCTCGTCCTGGACGAGCTCGACCGGATGAGCCGGATGGTCGACGACCTGCTGGTGCTCGCGAAGGCGGAGCAGCCCGACTTCCTGCGCCGCGAGCCGGTGGACCTCGCCGGCTTCACCACGGACCTGTTCGTGAAGACGCGGGCGCTGGCCCCGCGCGGATGGCGGCTGGCGGCGGTCGGGGACGGCCGGGTGCTCGCCGACCGGCAGCGGCTCACCCAGGCGTTGCTGCAGCTCGCGCAGAACGCGGCCGAGCACACCCGGACCGGTGACACGATCGCGATCGGCTCGGCCGCCGACGACCGCGCCGCGCGCTTCTGGGTGGCCGACTCCGGCCCCGGGGTGTCGCCGGCGGACCGGGCTCGCATCTTCGAGCGTTTCGCCCGTGGCGCCTCCGCCAGGCCGCCGTCGCCAGCGGGCGGGGGCGCGGGGCTCGGTCTCGCGATCGTGCGGGCGATCGCGACCGCGCACGGCGGCACCGTCCGGGTCAGCGGCGAGCCCGGCGCGGGCGCGACCTTCACCCTCGAACTGAGCCTGGTCGAGCAGAGCACTCCCGTCCACGAGCCTGGACGCGTCGAGCTCGTCGGCCCCGGGACCGCCGGCCGGGGGCACCATGACGCGGCGGGCGGGCGTCCGCGCGGCGGAGCAGAGGGGACGCCGGGTTGACGAACCGGGTGCTGATCGCCGAGGACGAGCACCGGATCGCCTCGTTCGTGGCGAAGGGGCTGCGCGCCCACGGCTTCGTGCCGACCTGCGTGGACGACGGCCAGTCGGCGCTGCGGGTCGCCCTCTCCGGGGACGTCGACCTGCTCCTTCTCGACATCGGACTGCCGGACCTCGACGGCTTCACCGTGCTGCGCCAGCTGCGTGCCGCCGGCTCGCGGCTCCCCGTGGTGATGCTCACCGCCCGCGACGGCGTGCGTGACACGGTCGCCGCCCTGGAGGGCGGGGCCGACGACTACATGAGCAAGCCGTTCCGGTTCGAGGAGCTGCTGGCCCGGATCCGACTGCGGCTGCGCCCGGAACGGTCCGACGGCGACCCGACCGTGCTGCGCCGGGGCGATCTCGCCCTCGACCTGCGCACCCGCCAGGCTCGCGTCGGCGACCGGATCATCGACCTCACCGCGCGGGAGTTCGTCCTGACCGAGACGTTCCTGCGTCATCCCGGCCAGGTGCTCGCCCGCGAGCAGCTGCTGTCCGCCGTCTGGGGCTACGACTTCGACCCCGGCAGCAACATCGTCGACGTCTACGTCGGCTACCTGCGCCGCAAACTGGGCGCCGGCCGGATCGTCACCGTACGTGGCATGGGCTACCGCCTCGAGCCCGCCCAGCCACCCGATGTCAGCCCGCCCCCGGGCACCGTCTGATCATCCGGTTCCACGGCGGCCAGCGATCAGCCGGCCAGCTGGGCCCTCAGGCGGGTCTGGTCATAGTAGAGGCGGTTCTCGGTGATCCGGCCGCGCTCGACCCGGTAGACCTCGACGACCCGCAGGGTGATGCGCCGCCCGGTCGGGGGATGCTCGGTGCCGTCGGGGTCGCGCAGCGGGCCGGTGTGCGTCGCGGCCAGGGTGTACTCCTCGACGACGAGCTCGCCCTGCTCGGCGAGGACGTGGGTGTCGACGTCGATGTCGCCGAACGCGGCCAGGAACGCCGCGCTGTAGCCGGCGCCGGCGTCACGCCCCTCGACCCGCACTCCGCCGGGCGCCTCGACGACGAGGTTCTCGTCCAGCAACGCGAGGACGGCGTCCTGGTCGCCCGCGTCGAAGGCGTCGAGCGCCTGCTTGACCGTGTCCAGCGCCTCGCCCACCCGGGCCTCCCGCCCTCGCCCTCGCATCGCATCGCCTGCTGGCGCCTGACCGAGCGCCCGCGCCCAGATCCTCCCATCGCACGATCCGGCGCCGCCGCCGAATCCGCGTACTCGCGAGGCGGGTCAGATCACGTCATGTCTCGACGTGTGATCATGTGGGCACGCCGGGGTGGGCACGTCGAGTGACACGTTCTCGCGACGGTGGCCGTGAAGATCACACCTGCACACGCGGGCTAGACGCCTGTGGTCGACCCCGGACGGACGATCATCAGCACGGTGACGGCGACCCAGAGCAGGTTGAAGATGCCAACCGTCATCGCGAGCCGCCGGCTGCGCGCGATCGCCGCCGCCGGCCCGGCCGTGGTCGCGGCCGGGAGTGGGGCGGCCTCCGCGGCCGGCAGGGCGGGACCCGCCTGCGCGGGAGCCGACGGCGTGGCGTCTGGTGCGGCGGCCCGCTCGGGAACGGCCGCGCTCCGCTCGGGCAGGACGGCGCCGCCGGTCTGCTCGGGGACGACGGTCTGCTTGGGCACGGCGGTCTGCGCGGGGACGGCAGCGGGGTCGGGG
>NZ_FZMO01000033.1 GCF_900197875.1 Frankia canadensis
ACCGCACGCCGTCGCCGTCCCCCGCCGCGGCGGGGGACGGCGACGGCGTGCGGTGGCTGACGGCCGACTGGCCGGCGGACCTGCCCGACGGCGCCCGGCACGGCTGGACGCCCGCCCACCGGCGCCGGCTCGCGAGCGCCGTCGCACCCGTCGCCGCCCAGGTGCGCGCGGCCCTCACCGTGCCGGGGGGCCGCACGCTCGTGCTGGGCACCGAGGAGCTCATGTACACGCCGATGCGGATCGCCGACGCGCTGGCCCGCCGCGGCCCGGGGGAGGTGCGCTACCAGTCGACGACCCGCTCGCCGGTGCATCCCGTCGACGTCGACGGCTACGCCATCCGCACCGCGCTCACCTTCCCGGCGCCGGACGACCCGGGCCGCGACAGTCACCTCTACAACGTGCGTCCCGACTCCTATGACGACATCGTCGTGGTCGTCGACGAGGGGGTGGACGCCGCCGCGCCGGCGCCCGTCGCGGACCCGAGCGGTCTCGTCGCCCGGCTGCGCCCCTGCGCCCCGGTGACCGTGCTCACCCTGCCCGCCCACCGCCCGGCGCCCCGGCCGGCGACGACCCGACCGGAGCCGTCCCGATGAGCGACCAGACCTCCCCACCGGCCCCCACTGGCACCGTCGCCGAGGACGTCGGCCGCCGGCCGACGATCGGCTCGGGCTCCTACGACCCGGCGGACGTGACCTTCCTGCTGACCGACCTGAGCGCGGTCGACCTGGAGCGGCCCACCGAAGACCGGGAGGAGGCGATGCAGGCGGGCCGGCACTACTCGGAGGACCTGCCGGTCGAGTACCAGCCCGATGCCGCCTACCTGCGGCTCTACCACCAGGCGCTGGAGCGCTCGGCGCGGCGCGTCGCTCTGGCCACGGGACTTGTCGCCGAGCTGGTCCGGGTCCGCAAGCCGCGTCCCTCGCTGGTCTCGATCGCCCGGGCCGGCACGCCGGTCGGGATCCTCATGCGCCGCTGGTACGCCTTCCGGCACGGCCTCGACACCCCGCACCACGCCATCTCCGTGATCAAGGACCGCGGGGTGGACATGAACGCGGTCCGCCACCTGACGGCCCGCTTCGATCCCGCGGCGCTGCAGTTCGTCGACGGCTGGACCGGCAAGGGGGTGATGACCCGGGTGCTCGCCGAGGCGGTCGCGGGCCTCGGCCTGGACGACACCCTCGCCGTGCTCGCGGACCCCGCGCGGTGCGTGCCGCTCTACGGCACCCGCGACGACTTCCTGATCCCGAGCGCCTGCCTGAACTCGACCGTCAGCGGGCTGGTCAGCCGGACGGTCCTCAACGCCGAGCACATCGGCCCGGACGACTTCCACGGGGCGAAGTTCTACGGCGACCTGGCCGCGCACGACCTGTCCCGCCACTTCGTCGAGGCGGTGGTGGCGCAGTTCGACGCGGTCGCCGACGAGGTGGACGCGACCTGGCCGGCGCTGTGGGCGTCGGACCGCCGTCCGACCTGGGACGGCTGGGCCGCGGTGGAGCGCATCGCCGCCGCCTACGACATCCCGGACGTGATCATGGTGAAGCCGGGGGTCGGGGAGACCACCCGGGTGCTGCTGCGCCGGGTGCCGTGGCGCATCCTCGTCGACCCGGACCGCGTCGACGAGCTGGCGCACGTGCTGGCGCTCGCCGCGGACCGCGACGTCCCGGTCGAACAGATGCGCGACCTGCCGTTCTCCTGCGTCGGCCTGGTCCGTCCCGTCGGCGCGTCGCCGACCTTCCACACCCCGAACGCCCGCTGGCGCCCGGACGTCCCCTGATGCCCGCCGACCCGACGCCCGCGGCCGGGCCCGGGCACCTGGTGGCGCTCGACCTGGACAAGACGCTGATCTTCTCCCGCCACTCGCTGCTGCTGCCCGCCGGCGTCGAGCCGCCTGGGCTGGTCGAGCCGCCGGAGCTGGTCGAGCCGCCGGAGCTGGTCGAGGTGGAGCGCCTCGACGGCGCGCCGCTGTCGTTCGCCACCGCGCGCGAGCTCGCGCTGCTCGCCGAGCTGGACCGTGAGGCGCTCGTCGTCCCCGTGACCACTCGGACCCTGGCCCAGTACCGCCGGGTCGACCTGGGGCTCGCGCCCCGGTACGCGATCGCCGCGAACGGCGGGCACCTGCTCGTCGACGGCGTGCCCGATCCTGGCTGGGCGGCGGCGGTCGCGGCCGAGGTCGCCGCGGCCTGCGCGCCACTCGCCGAGATGCTCGCACTCGCCGAACGGTTCGCCGCGCCCGGTTGGGCCCGCACCGTGCGCGCCGCCGACGACCTGTTCGTCTACCTGGTGGCGCACGAGCGGCCGGCGATCCCCGACCTGACCGCCTTCGCCGCGGACGCCTCGGCGGGCGGCTGGTCGGTGTCGGCGCAGGGCCGCAAGGTGTACCTGGTGCCGTGGGTGCTGACGAAGCGGCGGGCCGTCGAGGAGGTGGCGCGCCGGGCCGGCGCGGGCACGCTGCTGGCCGCCGGGGACTCCGTCCTGGACATCCCGATGCTGCTCGCCGCCGACCTCGCCGTCCGGCCCGCCCACGGGGAGCTGCAGGAACTGGGCTGGACGGCGCCGAACGTCACCGTCACCACGGCGATCGGCGGGCTCGCGGGGGAGGAGCTGGTCGAGATCCTGCTCGGCCGGGTGCGCGCGGACGCCTCGCGGGCCACGGGCGTCATCGACGGGTGAGCGCTACCTCCACGCGCGGGTTCGTGGTAGACCAGTGATCGCTCGCCGCGACGAGGACCATGGCAGGCGACCGGCGGGGTTCGCGGCAGCGAGCGCGGACGACGCGGGCACGCGACACTGGACGCGGACCAGCCAGGACGACGCGGACAGCCAAGGACGACGCGGACAGCCAAGGACGACGCGGACAGCGCAGTGATGCGGGAGGAACCGTGACCGACATGGACGCCAGCCCCGCAGCGGCAGCCATCCCCGGCCCGAACGGGCCGGCGGCGGGCGAGGCCGCGGGCAGCCTGGAGGCGACCCTGGAGGGCCTGCTCGAGGTGGAGAGCTTCGACCCGCCGGCCGGCTTCGTCCGTCGCCGCGACGTCGAGGCCGACCGGGCCGCGGCCGACGCCGATCCGGTGGCGTTCTGGGCGGACAGGGCCCGCGAGCTGCTGACCTGGGACAAGCCGTTCACCCAGGTGCTCGACGACAGCAACCCGCCTTTCTACACCTGGTTCGCCGACGGCGAGCTGAACCTGTCGGCGAACTGCCTGGACCGCCACGTCGCCGCCGGCCGCGGCGCCCGGGTCGCGTTCCACTGGCGCGGCGAGGAGGGGGAACGCCGCGACGTCACCTACGCCGACCTGCTGGCCGACACGCAGCGCCTGGCGAACGGCCTGACCTCGCTCGGCGTGCGTGCCGGCGACGTCGTCGGGATCTTCCTGCCGATGATCCCCGAGGTGGTCGTGGCGATGCTGGCCTGCGCCCGCATCGGCGCCGTGCACAACGTGGTGTTCGGCGGGTTCGCGCCGTCCGCGGTGCGGGAGCGGATGGAGGTCTCCGACGCCCGGGTCCTCATCACCGTCGACGGGGCGCGGCGCAAGGGCCGCCGCGCCGAGGTCAAGGCCGCCGTCGACGCGGAGCTCGGCGACCTGCCGGCGCTGGAGCGCATCATCGTCGTGCGCGGCCCGGGCCAGAACGCCGCCGAGGTGCCGATGACGCCCGGGCGCGACGTCTGGTTCGACGAGCTGCTCGCCGCGGCGGACCCGGACTGCCCGCCGGTCCCACTGCCGGCGGAGCATCCCCTGTTCATCCTGTACAGCTCGGGCTCGACGGCGAAGCCGAAGGGCATCCTGCACACCACCGCCGGCTACCTGCTGGGCGCGACCCACACCCACGGCGCCGTGTTCGACCTCGACCCGGACACCGACGTGTACTGGTGCTCCGCCGACGTCGGCTGGATCACCGGGCACTCCTACATCGTCTACGGCCCGCTGTCGAACGGCGCGACGAGCGTCATGTACGAGGGCGCCCCGGACTACCCGGACCACGACATCTGGTGGCGGATCGTCGAGGAGTACCGGGTCACCGTGTTCTACACGGCGCCCACGGCGATCCGCAGCTGCATCAAGTGGGGGCCTCAGTACCCGGCTCGGCACGATCTGTCGTCGCTGCGGGTGCTCGGCACCGTCGGCGAGCCCATCAATCCGAAGGCCTGGCTCTGGTACCACCTGGTCATCGGCGGCGGCCGCTGCCCCATCGTGGACACCTGGTGGCAGACCGAGACGGGTTCGGTGCTCATCTCGCCGCTGGCCGGCGCGACGGCGACCAAGCCGGGCTCGGCGACCCGCCCGCTGCCCGCCATCAGCGCCGAACTGCGCACCGAGGACGGCGAGCCGGTCACCGAGGGCACCGGCATCCTGGTGATCACGAAGCCGTGGCCGTCGATGCTTCGCACCCTCTACAAGGACGACGAGCGGTTCGTCGAGACGTATTTCTCCCGGTTCGGCCCGTCCACCTACGTCGTCGGTGACGCGGCCCGGCTCGACGCCGACGGCTACTTCTGGATCATCGGCCGGATCGACGACGTCATCAACGTCTCCGGGCACCGGCTGTCCACCGCCGAGGTCGAGTCGGCGATCGTCGCCCACGAGGCGGTCGCCGAGGCCGCCGTCGTCGCCCAGCCCGACGAGCAGACCGGGCAGGCGATCGTCGCGTTCGTGACCCTGACCGGCCACCGGGCCGGCGACGACGCCACCGAGGCCCAGCTGCGCGAGCACGTCGCCCACCGGATCGGCAAGCTGGCCCGCCCGAAGCGGATCGTCTGGGCCGACGACCTGCCGAAGACCCGGTCGGGCAAGATCATGCGCCGGCTGCTGCGCGACGTCGCGGCCGGTCGCGAGCTCGGCGACGTCACGACGCTGCGCGACCCGGCCGTGATGGCGGTCATCGCCGAGCGGGTCCGCGCGACGCCCGACGAGGAGTAGCCGCCGGACGCCCGACGGTGGGCCGGTCGCGGGGAGCGGGCCGGCCGCCCGGCTCACTTTCCGCCTGCCGGAGCGGGCATCTGCGGAGGATCGTGGCCGTGCGTCCGAGTGCGGGGCGAGTTGTTCGGAGAACGTAACCCGCTGGTCGAACCCGAGTGCGCCCATGTCACCGTCACTGTCTAGGCTCACCTTTTCGTGAGAGCCCTACGACGGTTCACCGTCCGTGCGCAGCTCCCGGAGCAGCTCGCTCCGCTCGGGGAACTGGTTCTGAATCTTCGCTGGTCCTGGCATCCCGAGACCCTCGACCTGTTCGAGTCGGTCGATCCCGAGCTCTGGCGGGCCACGAAGGGAGATCCGGTCCGCCTCCTCGGTGAGGTCGACCATGACCGGCTGGCCGCCCTCGCCGCCGACGGCCGCTTCGTCCGCCGCCTGAACCTCGCCGCCGGCGACCTTCAGGACTACCTGTCCGCCGACCTGTGGTATCAGCGGCAGGACATCCCGGGCGCGCCCGCGGCGATCGCGTACTTCTCGCCGGAGTTCGGCATCACCGAGGTGCTGCCGCAGTACTCGGGCGGCCTGGGCATCCTCGCCGGCGACCACCTGAAGACCGCCAGCGACCTCGGCGTGCCGATCATCGGCGTCGGCCTGCTGTACCGGGCGGGCTACTTCGTCCAGTCGCTGTCGCGGGACGGCTGGCAGCAGGAGCGCTACCCGGGCATCGACCCGCACGGCCTGCCGTTGACCCAGCTGACCGACGCGGAGGGCCGGCCGGTGAAGGTGGCCGTCGGCCTGCCCGAGGGCCGCACCCTGCACGCGCAGATCTGGAAGGCGCAGGTCGGGCGGGTCCCGCTGCTGCTGCTCGACTCGGACGTCGAGGACAACCAGCCGGCCGAGCGCGGCGTGACCGACCGGCTCTACGGCGGCGGCACCGACCACCGGCTGCTGCAGGAGATGCTGCTCGGCATCGGCGGGGTGCGGGCGCTGCGCGCCTACTCCGCCGTCACCGGCGCGCCGACGCCGGAGGTCTACCACACCAACGAGGGCCACGCGGGCTTCCTCGGCCTGGAGCGCATCCGCGAGCTCGTCGAGACCGGCCTGAGCTTCGACGAGGCGCTCGAGGCCGCCCGCGCCGGCACGCTGTTCACCACGCACACCCCGGTGCCCGCCGGCATCGACCGCTTCCCGCGCGACCTGGTCGGCCGCCACTTCGGCGGGGACAACTCGTGGCCGGGCGTCCCGGTCGAGCGGATTCTGGAGCTCGGCGTCGAGGCCGACCCGAACGTGTTCAACATGGCCCATATGGGGCTGCGCCTGGCCCAGCGCTCCAACGGCGTGAGCAAGCTGCACGGCATCGTCAGCCGGGAGATGTTCGCCGGCCTGTGGCCCGGGTTCGACGCCGCCGAGGTGCCGATCGGCTCGGTCACCAACGGCGTGCACGCGCCGACCTGGGTCTCCCGCGCCGTGCTGGAGCTCGCCGACCGCGAGCCCGGGCCGGCCCTGCTCGCCGACGACGCCGCCGGCTTCGGGAAGATCGCCACGCTGCCCGACGACGTCGTGTGGAGCACCCGGCGGGTACTGCGCGAGCGGCTCGTTGCCGAGGTCCGCCGCCGGGTGCGCGCCTCCTGGCTGGAGCGCGGCGCCGCCCCCGGCGAGCTCGACTGGATCGACTCCGTGTTCGACCCGGACGTGCTGACCATCGGCTTCGCCCGCCGGGTGCCGTCCTACAAGCGGCTCACGCTGATGCTGCGGGACCGCGAACGACTGCGCCGCCTGCTGCTGCACCCGCAGCGCCCGATCCAGATGGTCATCGCCGGCAAGGCCCACCCCGCCGACGACGGCGGCAAGCAGCTCGTCCAGCAGATCGTCCAGTTCGCCGACGACCCGGCGGTGCGGTCCCGGATCGTCTTCCTGCCCGACTACGACATCGGCATGGCCCGCTTCCTGTACTCGGGGTCGGACGTCTGGCTGAACAACCCGCTGCGCCCGCTGGAGGCCTGCGGCACGTCCGGGATGAAGGCGGCGCTCAACGGCTGCCTGAACCTGTCCATCCGGGACGGCTGGTGGGACGAGATGTTCGACGGCCAGAACGGTTGGGCGATCCCGACCGCCGACGGCGTCGAGGACCCCGACCGGCGCGACGACATCGAGTCCACCGCCCTCTACGACCTGCTGGAGAACACCGTCGCGCCGCGGTTCTACGACCGCGGCGGGGCCGCGGAGGGTGCCGCCGGCGCGCCGCGGCGCTGGACGGCGATGGTCAAGCACACCCTGTCGACCCTCGGGCCGCAGGTGCTCGCCAGTCGGATGGTGCAGGAGTACGTCGAGCGGTACTACGTGCCCGCCGGGGTGTCCGCCCGGGCCGCGGCCGCCGACGGCCTGCACGGCGCCCGCGACCTCGCGGCCTGGAAGGGACGGGTGCGCGCCGCCTGGGGCGGGGTGCGGGTGCTCAACGTCGACTCCGCCGGCCTCGGCGACACCCCCCAGGTGGGGCAGTCGCTGGTGGTGCGGGCGACCATCGACCTCGGCGGGCTCGCCCCGTCGGACGTCGACGTCCTCGTCAGCTACGGCCGGGTCGACCAGTCCGACCGGATCCTCGCCTCGGCGACGCTGTCTCTGCGGCCCGCCGGCGACGGCGAGACCCAGGGCGCGCACCGCTATGAGGGCACGATCCCGCTCGGGCGCACCGGCCCGTTCGGCTACACGGTGCGGGTGCTGCCGCACCACCCGCTGACCGCGAGCGTCGCTGAGCTGGGCCTGGTCGCCAACCCGTAGGTTCCGCTCAGGCCGGTGGATGCGCCCGCAGCAGCACGACGCTGCGGGCGCCCACCGCCAGCGGCGCGCCGCCGGGCAGGACGCGCGTGGGTGCGGCGGCGGTGGCCGGGAAACCGGCGAGGTCGTCGTCGGCGGTGTCGAGCAGCAGCTCCAGCCGGTCCGCCCACGGCACGCCCGGCAGCGCCACCGTCGTGTCGGCCCCGTCCGGATGGATGACGATCAGCAGCCCCGGCTGCCCGGATCCGCCGCGCCCGCGCCCGCGACCACGCCCGCCTCGCTCGCGCCCGCCTCGGCGGCCGGATCCGGGGACGGTGTCGGCGGGACCGTCGCGGGCGTCGTCATGCGCGGCGACGTGGGCGACGAGGGTGACCAGCCGTTGGGCGTTCCAGTCGGCCTGGGACATCACCGCGCCGTCGGGGCGCAGCCAGGTGATGTCCGCGAGCCGGCCGGGCACCGAGTCACCGCCGTGGAAGAAGCGGTCCCGGCGCAGCGCCGGGTTCTCGCGGCGCAGCGCGAGCAGCCCGGCGACCAGCCGCGGCAGCGCCGGATCCGGTCCCGCCGGATCGCCCGCCGCGCCACCCGCCGCCGGATCCGGTCCCGCGGGATCGCCCGCCCCGCGGGCCGCGCCGCCGCACGTCGCGCCGTCCGGCCAGGCGAGCCAGGACACCGGGTTGTCCTGGCAGTAGGCGTTGTTGTTGCCGCCCTGGGAGCGGCCGAACTCGTCCCCGGCGACCAGCATCGGCACCCCGGCGGACAGCAGCAGGGTGGCGATCAGCCCGCGGCGCACCCGCCGGCGGGTCGCGAGGATCGCCGGGTCGTCCGTCGGCCCCTCGGCGCCGTGGTTCGCCGAGCGGTTGTCCGACTCGCCGTCCCGGTTGCCCTCGCCGTTCGCCTCGTTGTGCTTGTGGTCGTAGGAGACGAGGTCGGCCAGCGGGAACCCGTCGTGCGCGGTGACGAAGTTCACCGACGCCCACGGCCGGCGCCCGGAGTGCTCGAACAGGTCCGACGACCCGGTCAGCCGGTAGCCGAGGTCGGCGACCCCGCTGGTCCGGCCGTTCCAGACGTCGCGCACGGTGTCGCGGAACCGGCCGTTCCACTCGGCCCACGGCGGCGGGAACGAACCGACCTGGTAGCCGGCCCAGCCGACATCCCACGGTTCGGCGATGAGCTTCACCGACGACAGCAGCGGGTCGGCGTGGATCGCGGTGAGCAGCCCGGCCGCCGGGTCGAAGGCGTCCGGGTTGCGGGCGAGGGCGGTGGCCAGGTCGAAGCGGAAACCGTCGACGCCCATCTCGGTGACCCAGTAACGCAGCGAGTCGCAGATCAGCTTCACCACGTGCGGACTGGTCATGTTCAGGGTGTTGCCGCAGCCGGTGACGTCGCGGTAGCGGCGTGGGTCGGTGGGTTCCACCCGGTAGTAGGCCGGGTTGTCGAGGCCGCGCAGCGACAGGGTCGGCCCCCGCTCACTGCCCTCGGCACTGTGGTTGTAGACGACGTCGAGCAGCACCTCGATGCCACCGGCGTGCAGCGCGGCGACCATCGCCTGGAACTCGCCGATCGGGTCGTCGCTCGCCGCGTAATCGGCGTGCGGGGCGAGAAAGGCCAGGCTGTTGTATCCCCAGTAGTTCGTCGCCGAGCGCTCCAGCAGCGTCGGCTCGGAGACGAAGGCGTGCACCGGCAGCAGCTCGACGGCGGTGATCCCCAGCCGGCGCAGATGCCCGACGACGACCGGATGTCCCAGCCCCGCGTAGGTGCCGCGCAGCCGCGGCGGCAGCCTCGGATGCAGCCGGGTCAGGCCGCGCACGTGCGCCTCGTACACGACGGTGCGCGACCACGGCGTGCCGGGCCGGTTCGCCGCGGGATGCCCGTGCCCGCCGCCGGCCGGCCCCGGCCGCTGCCCCCCCGGGCCGGGCCAGCCGTCCGGCGCCGTGACGACGCAGCGCGGCACGAACGGCGCCGAGTCACGCGGGTCCGGCTCGTGTCCGTACGGGTCGCCGCCGACGTACCCGTAGATTGCCGGGTCGGGCCGCAGCGCCCCGGTCAGCAGCCGGGCGTACGGGTCCACCAGCAGCTTCGCCGGGTTGTAGCGCTGGCCGCGGTCGGGATCGTACGGTCCGTGCGCGCGCAGGCCGTACCGCTGCCCGGGCCGCACGCCGGCGAGGCGGCCGTGCCACACCTCGCCGTCGCGCTCCGGCAGGCGGTGGCGGGTCTCCGCCCCGGCGGCGTCGAACAGGCAGAACTCGACGGCGTCCGCACCGGGCGCGGCGACGGCGACGTTCACCCCGGTGCCGTCGAAGCGAACCCCGAGCGGCGCGGACACCCCCGCACCCATCGCGGCCGGCTCCCCGGCGCGGGCGCGGGCGGACGCCGCGGCGGGCGTGGTGGAGCTGGAGGGCACTGTGGAGCTGGAGGGCACTGCGGAGGTGCGGATGCTGCCGCCGGCGTCGGACACCCCGGTGACGCTAACCGAGCGGGCGCCCACCGGCGGCCGATCGGACATCTCGCCTCCACCGTCCGGTCACCGACTCGGACCACCCCGCCCGGGTCCCCGCCGCCCGGCCGCCCGGCCGCCGGCCTCGGCGCGATGAAGATCAGCTCCGGTCGTCCTATCGTGACCAGCGACAATCCCGGCGCGCGGCGCGGGACCCATCGGCGAGAGGACTTCCCCACATGAGCGTCGTTCGGCTCGAGGTCGACGGTTCCATCGGCACCATCCGGCTGGACCGGCCGCCGATGAACGCGCTGAACGCGCAGCTCACCGCCGAGCTGCGGACCGCCGCCCTGCAGGCCGCCGGCGACGGGCGGATCCGGGCGGTCGTGCTCTACGGCGGGGAGAAGGTGTTCGCCGCCGGCGCCGACATCAAGGAGATGGCGCCGATGGGCATCGCCGAGATCTCCTCCTGGGTCCGCGACCTCAGCTCCACCCTGGAGACGATCGCGCGGCTGCCCAAGCCGGTCGTCGCGGCGGTCACCGGGTACGCGCTCGGCGGCGGGCTGGAGCTCGCGCTGTGCGCGGACGTGCGGGTCCTGGCGGACAACGCGAAGATCGGCGTGCCCGAGATCCAGCTCGGGGTCATCCCCGGTGCCGGCGGCACCCAGCGGCTGCCCCGGCTGGTGGGGCTCTCGCGGGCGAAGGACCTCGTCTTCAGCGGTCGCCAGGTGCGGGCCGACGAGGCCGAGCGGATCGGCCTCGCCGACGCCGTCGTCGCCCCCGGCGAGGTGTACGCGCGGGCCCGCCAGATCGCCGAGAGCTACGCCGGCGGCCCGGCGATGGCGCTGGCGGCGGCCAAGCAGGCGATCGACGACGGCGCGGAACTCGCCCTGTCCGAGGCGCTGCGGCTGGAGTCGGCGCTGTTCACCGGCCTGTTCGGCACCGAGGACCAGCGGATCGGGATGGACTCCTTCGTCCGCCAGGGCCCCGGCAAGGCGCAGTTCGTCGGCCGCTGACCCACCTCAGCGCATGGCCAGGTCGGCGATCACCGGAAGGTGGTCGCTGCCGAACTCCCGGCCGACCTCGAAGCCGGTGACCGCGAACGCCGGCGAGGCGAGCACGTGGTCGATGCGCAGCACCGGCGGCACGATCACGCCACTGGCGTTCCACGTCGGATCCCACCCGCCGCCGACGACGTCGTGCGCGTCCCGCATCCCGGCGTCGACGAGCTGGCGCAGCGGGCGGTGGTCGCGGGTGGCGTTGAAGTCACCCGCCATCAGCACCGGCAGAGTGGCGCCGCGGGCGTCGTGGCGCAGCGCCGTCAGCTGCTGGCGCCAGCGGGTGGTGTACGGCCCCGAGGTCGGCGAGATGGTGTGCACGGCGTAGAGGACGAAGCGCCGGTTCTCGTCGACCTCGACGGTCGCCCGCAGCGACATCGAGCCGCCAACGGTCGGCGCGGCGGCGTCGCGCAGTGGGAAGCGCGAGTAGATGGCGGCGCCGAAGGCCCCCTGGCCGGGGCGGACCTCGCGGTAGCGGAAGGCGTCCAGCGCGCCGGTGGAGCCGACCCGGGCGAGCGTCAGCGGCGAGACCTCGACGAGCACCAGCACGTCCGGATTGGCCGCGCGGATCTGCGCGCCGAGCCGGTCGGCGTGCGCGTTGCGGTACAGCAGGTTCGCCGACATCACCCGCAGCCGGGCCGAGCCGGGCGCGGCGTCCTGCCCGTCGCCGGGCAGCAGCTCCGGCACGACCCAGAACAGGTGCATCGCGACCAGCAGCACCGACAGGATCAGCAGGAGGTTGCGCCGCAGCGCGAAGGCCACCGCCAGGGTGACGTACGCCGGCAGGTACAGCAGCGGGGTCAGCGCGTTGAGCGCCGTGTACGGCCAGTCGAGCGCGTCGTCGAGGTGGACCAGCCGGCCGAGGGCGACGAGCCCGAGGACCGCCGCGACGATCCAGGCGAGCACGGTGATCACCGCGGAGACCGGCGGGAGTGCCGGGGTGCGCGGCTCGGCGGCGGCGACCGGGATGTCGCCCGCCGGGTCGGGGGAGGGGACGTCCGGCGTGCTTCGACCGGATTCCTTCGCGGAGGTCACCCTTCCAGGGTGCCTGGTCCGCGCCGCGGCGCGGCCGGCGGGTGACGCGTGGCTCACCCGCCGGCCGGCGTGCCGCGTGGGTCAGGCGGCCCCCTGCCCCCCGGCCGCCCGGCGGGCCGGTTCCAGCATCGGCCGGGCCTGCTCCCGCCACTCCCGCACAGCGACGGTGGGGTGCTCACCGAGGGCGGTGTCCAGCTCGGCCAGTTTGCGGGCGATGCGCTGGGACGAGACCTGCCCGGCGGTGCGCACCGCGCGGTAGCCGGCCTCCAGCGCGCCCTCCAGGTCCGGTGAGGCCCGGCGCAGGTAGGTCAGGGCCAGGTCGGCCTCGGCGTAGCTGCGGGTGCGGGCGCGGGCGGCGCGCTGCAGGGCGCGCGCCTCGAGCAGCCTCTCCTGGGCCTCCCGGGCCCGGCCGAGCAGCAGCATGCAGTGGCCGCGGCACTCGGCGGCGTCGCCGGCGTTGTAGTGGCCGGCCCACGGCGGGGACTCGTCGCCGGCGCCGCCCCGGGAGATCGCCGCGTCCATCCGGTCCAGGGCCCGCCGGCAGCCGGCCTCGTCGCGGTTGCGGGCCAGTGCCCACGCGTGCTTGTCGTACAGCATCGCCCGCACCGTGTACGTCGAGTGGCTCAGCGAGCGGTTGAGCGCGGCCCGGGCGAGCGCGAGGGACTGGCGCGGATGGTCGAGCTGGGCGGCCTGGTCGCTCATCCCCGACAGCACCCGGCCGGCGAGCATCGCGTCGTCCGCGTGCTCGGCGAGGCTCAGGGCCTGGATGTAGTAGCGCTGGGCGAGCGCGGGCCGGCGGCTGTCCTGCGCGAGCCACCCGCTGAACTGGGTGAGCTCGGCGAGCGCGCTGAACAGGTCCGGGTTGGGCCGGTGCTCGCGGGCCGCGCGGGTCTGGTCGTGCAGGAAGGTGACCACCTGCGGGCGGATCTCGGCGCTGCCGAACTTGGCGTCGAGCTTGCGGAAGGTGTCCGTCACGTCCCGGACCAGTGTGCCGCTGCCGGCCGCCGGCTGCTCACTCCCGGTGATCCGGTCGATGACGCCGGTCAGGCTGGACAGCACCGGGTCGGCGAACGCGGTCGCGATGAACGCCGTCCCCTCCTGCAGCACGTCGCGGCGGCGCAGGTCGCGCCCGGACAGGCCGGCCAGCGTGCGCAGCGTCTCGACGGGGACGTTGGCCCCGGTCAGGCCCAGGTCGTCATGCCGGTAGGACTCGCCGCGCCAGCCGAGGTCGGTGGGCAGGACGGGGTAGCCGAGGGCCGCCGACATCTCGGCCGCCGCGAGCTCGGCGACCATCGGGTCCCGCGGGCGCATGCCGCGCCGCCAGTGGCCGACCGTCGTGCGGGCCAGGCCCAGCTCGATCTGGCGCTGCTGGCGGGCCCGCGTGTTGACCTGGCAGGCGAACCTCGTGTCGGACACTCCGGCCTCGCGCAGTAGGCGCGCGAACATCGTGGTGCCCGACGGTTCCTCCGGCGGCTCTCCCGGCATCCTGTTCGACATGTTTCCCCCGTCGAAGATCGGCTTGCTGGTTAGGGATTCCTAAGTCATGATCGGCTCGCGCGTGCTCCGCGCTTGGGGCAGAAAGTAGTGGATCGATCACGAATAGGGGAAGAGGGCGTGCAGAAGGTGGCCGGAATGCACAGCGATCCGGGACCGAGGACTCTGGTCAACGTTTGGCGCCCGGCAGTCTGTTCCGTGGATCTTGTCGATCCGCTGGGTGATGGTTGACCATCGAGCATCTGCGATCGACGTATGCATGTGCATATGAGGCGGGCGGGATGAGCATGGCGGCAGCCGTGCCACGCCGGTCGCACGCGCGCCGCACGGCGGTCGGGGCTGGGGGCCGGGGCAGGTCGAGCACGCCGGGTCGGTGGTGATAGCCCCGTCACTGCGGATGGCTCCGGCGGGGTGCACGGACTAATCTCGGTGACGGCGTGTAGCCGCTGCCCGTGCTCGGCCAGGCGTTCCAGGTCAGGGCGTCGGTGCGGTCCGCGTCACGCAGGCGATCATCGAGCGCGTGACCGTCCCAGATGCGACGATGTCAAGAGCACTGACATCTGATGTTGGCTACGGAGGCCCCTAGGCGTGAACATCGTCGTTACCGTCAAGCAGGTACCCGACACCTGGGCGGAAAAGAAGCTCGACGCTGCGGACAGGACGGTCGACCGCAAGAGCGTCGACAACGTCATGAACGAGATGGACGAGTACGGGGTCGAAGAGGCCCTGAAGATCAAGGAAGCGCACGGGGGCGAGGTCACCGTCGTCACGATGGGTCCCGCCAAGGCGGTCGAGACGATCCGCAAGGCCCTGTCGATGGGCGCGGACAAGGCGGTCCACCTCAGCGATGACGCGCTGCACGGGTCGGACGCGCTGGCGACCTCCGCCGCGCTCGCCAAGGTGATCTCGACGCTGTCCCCGGACATCGTCATCACCTCGTCCGAGGCGTCCGACGCCCGAGGCGGTGTCATCGGTGCCCTGCTGGCGGAGCGTCTCGCGCTGCCTCAGCTCACCCAGGCCCGCAAGGTCACGGTCGACCCGGCCGCTGGCAAGGTCACGATCGAGCGCCTCGCCGACAACGGCTACGCGCTCGTCGAGGCGAGCCTGCCCGCGGTGGTCGGCGTCGTCGAGAAGATCAACCAGCCGCGGTACCCCTCGTTCAAGGGCATCATGGCGGCGAAGAAGAAGCCGCTCACGACCCTGACCGCCGCCGACGCCGGCCTTGACGCCGCCTCGGTCGGCCTCGCCGGCGCCGCGTCGGCGGTCGTCACGGCCGAGCCCGCCCCGCCCCGCTCCAGCGGCACCATCGTCAAGGACGAGGGCGACGGCGGAACGAAGGTCGCGGAGTTCCTCGCCGCGCAGAAGCTCATCTGAGGGGTTTTGTTCGATGGCTGAAGTTCTCGTACTCGTCGAGCACGCCGACGGTGAGCCGAAGAAGGTCACCGCCGAGCTGCTGACCCTCGCCCGCACCTTCGGCGAGCCGGCCGCGGTCTTCCTCGGTGCGCCGGGCACCTACGCCAAGGCGAAGGAGTACCTCGCCCAGTACGGCGCCGCCAAGGTGTACGTGGCGGAGTCCGACGACATCGCGGGGTACATCGGCGGCCCGGCCGCCGAGATCCTCGCGAAGCTCGTCGGTGAGGCTTCGCCGGCGGCCGTGCTCGTCGCCGCCACCGCGGACTCCCGCGAAATCGCCGCCCGCGTCGCCGCTCGGACCGACTCCGGTCTCATCTGGGACGCCACGGCGCTGTCCGCCGACCTGGTCGCCACCCAGGGCATCTTCGGCGGTTCGACGATCGTCACCTCGAAGGTCACCAAGGGCGTGCCGGTCGTCGTCGTGCGGCCGAACTCCACCGCCCCCGAGGCCGCCCCGTCGACGCCGGCCGAGCAGACCGTCGAGGTCGCGCTCTCCGACGCCGCCAAGGGCGCGAAGGTCGTCGACCGGGTCGTCGAGGCCAAGTCGGGCCGCCCGGACCTCACCGAGGCCCAGGTCGTCGTCTCCGGTGGCCGCGGTCTCGGTGCCGCCGAGCACTTCGCGCTGGTGGAGAAGCTCGCCGACACCCTCGGCGCGGCCGTCGGCGCCTCACGTGCCGCCACCGACGCCGGCTGGTACCCGCACCAGAACCAGGTCGGCCAGACCGGCAAGACCGTGTCACCGCAGCTCTACATCGCGGTCGGCATCTCCGGCGCCATCCAGCACCGGGCCGGCATGCAGACCTCCAAGACGATCGTCGCCGTCAACAAGGACCCCGAGGCGCCGATCTTCGAGTTCGCGGACTACGGGCTGGTCGGCGACCTGTTCAACGTCGTCCCGCAGCTCACCGCGGAGATCGAGAAGCGCAAGGCGGGCTGACCCAGCCCCTGGTCGCCACGGCCGGGCCTCCCCCGTTCCGCACGCCGGAACGGGCGGAGCCCGGCCGTCGCCGTTTCCCCGCTCCTCGGTGCCGTCGCCCCGCGGTGTCGTCGCGGCGCGTGCCGTGGGATGCCGTCGCCGTCCATCGTGGGCGGCGGGTTCGGGGACCGGGATCAATGCCTGGAGGGAGAGTGGAGGACACGATGTCCGCACCATCGCCGAAGCCGTACGCGCTCGCCATCGACATCGGCGGAACCAAGATCGCGGCCGCGGTCGTCGACGGCGACGGCGCGCTGCTGGGCTCGGCGCGCCGGCCCGTGGGCACGGCAGGTGCTGCCGGCGCCGAGATCGAGGCGAGGGCCGGGACCGAGACGGGTGCCGAGGCTGGGACCGAGGTGGGTGCCGGGATCGCGGCGGGCGCCGAGGGCGGGACGGGAGGCGGGAGCATGCTCGCGGCCGCGGCCGCGGCGGAGCTCCCGGGCGCGGAGTCGGTCTTCGCCGCGGTGCGGGAGTGCGCCGAGCGGGCGATGGCCGCGGCCGGAACGGGCCTGGCCGATCTCGCCGGCGTCGGGTGCGGCTGCGCCGGGCCGATGCGATGGCCGGCGGGGGAGGTCTCGCCGCTGAACATCCCTGCCTGGCGGGCCTTCCCGCTGCGAGCGCGGCTGCGCGAGCTGTTCGCCGGGCTGCCGGTGCTCGTCCACAACGACGGAATCGCGCTCGCAGTGGGCGAGCACTGGCGCGGCGTGGGTCGCGACGTGCGCAACCTGCTCACCGTCACCGTGTCCACCGGTGTCGGTGGCGGTCTGATCCTCGACGGCCGCCTGCTGCACGGCAGCTCCGGCCAGGCCGGCCACGTTGGCCACGTACCTGTCGAGACGGACGGCCCGCCGTGCCCGTGCGGCGGGCGCGGCTGCGTCGAGGCGATCGCCGCCGGTCCGCGGGCCGTGCGCCGCGCGCTGGCCGCCGGCTGGATCCCAGGGGACGACCAGCCCGCCGACGGCCGTGCGCTGGCCGCCTCCGCCGCGGCGGGTGACGTGATCGCCTGCCGCGAGCTTCGCCGGGCCGGCACGGCGGTCGGCGCCGGCATCGCCGCCAGCGCGAGCCTGCTCGACCTGGACGCTGCCGTCGTGGCCGGCGGGTTCGCCCAGTCCGGACCGGTCTTCTGGGATGCCCTGCTGGACGGCTTCGACCGGCACGCCGGCCTGGGCTTCGTCCGGCGGTTGCGGATCCTGCCCAGCGCGGATCCGGCCGGTGCGGCGCTGCGCGGAGCCGCGGCGTTCGTGCTCGCTCCCGGCCGCTACGGCTGGCCCGACTGACCGACGCCCAGCGGGGTCGCGCCGATCCCCGGCCGGCAGTCGACCGGGGATGCAGTCGACCGGGGATGCAGTCGACCGGGGATGCAGTCGGCCGGGGCGCGGTCAGCCGGTGAAGCCGGCGTCCACGGCCAGCACGGAGCCGGTCATCCCGCTCGCCGCCGGCGAGCACAGGAAGCCGACAGCGGTGGCGACCTCCTCGGGCCGCAGCAGGCGGCGCAGGTAGGCGTGCCCGGTGAACGCGTCGGTGTCGGGCAGATCGTAGATTCGCGCCGTCTCGGCGAGCATCGTCGTGTCCATCGAACCGGGGCACACCACGTTCGCGGTGACCCGGGTGCCGGCGAGGTCCGCGGCCAGGCTGCGCACCAGGCCGACGACGCCGTGCTTGCTCGCCGAGTAGGCGGCGAGGCGGGGTAGTGGGCGGGTGCCGGCGGCGGACGACACGGCGACGAACCGGCCGGCGGGCGCCTCGAGCAACGCCGGCACGGCCGCCCGGATGACGTGGAACACCCCGGTGAGGTTCGCGTCGAGCAGCGTCTCCCAGGCCTCGTCCGACGTCTCCCACACCGGGGGACCACCGGCGATGACCCCCGCGGCGGCGATGACGGTGTCGAGCCGGCCGAACCGGTCCAGTGCCTCGGCGACGGCCGCGTCGGCATCAGCCTGCCTGCGCATGTCGGCGGTCACCGCGACCGCGTCCCGGCACGCCGCGGCGACGGCGTCGAGGTCGGGGCGGGTGGAGTACGGATACCCCGCGGTGGGTGGTGCCGGCAGCGCGATGTCGGCCAGGACGAGGCGGTACCCGGCCGCGTCGAGCACGGCCGCGACGGCGGCGCCCAGGCCCCGCGCGGCGCCCGTGACCAACGCCACGGGCGCCGTCTCCGAAGCCGCCGCCGTCTCCGAAGCCGCCGCCGTCTCCGAAGCCGCCGCTGGTCCCGGGATCGCCGTCGCCACGTCCGGGCGTCCGTCGGGTTCGGCCGTCATGTCTGCTCTCCAGTCCCTGATGTCATGGCCGTGGTCCCTGAGGCCGTCGCCGTCCCCGGTGCCGTCGCCGCCGGCGGGTGCGCCACCGGGAGTCCCCGCCGCCGGGCCCAGCGCAGGAGGCGGTCGACGGCGTCCTGCACGTAGGCCTCGAGCAGCCGGGCTCCCTCCGCCGCCGATGCGCCGGCCGGGTCGCCCAGCACACCCGACGGGCTCAGCGGGGCGACTCCCCGCGCGATCAGGTCGGCCAGTGGCGGGCTCACGCCGGCCGTGGCCCGCTCCAGGCGTACGAGCTCCGGTGCCAGGTGCAGCAGCAGGGACGTCTCCGCGCGGCCCGCGTGCAGGTCGCGGTCCGCCGCCGGGACGCCGACCGTGGCCGCGAGCGCGGCGCTCGGTGACCACAGATGGACCGGTCGCCCCTCCAGCGCGAGCGTCCGGGACGCCGCGCGCAGTGCGTCGAGGTTTCCGCCGTGTGCGTTGACCAGGACCACCGCCGCGGCCGTGTCGTCGGCTGATCGGACGATCTCGACGAGGAGGTGGGCGAGCGCCTCGGTGCCCGCCGAGAGCGTGCCGGCGAACCCCGCGTGCTCACCGCTCGCCCCGAACGGCAGGGCGGGCGCGACAAGCAGGGGAGTCAGCCGGTCGGCGAGCCCGCGGGCGACCGCACGCGCGATCCGGGTGTCGGTGTCCAGGGGGAGGTGCGGCCCGTGCTGCTCGGTGCTGCCGAGCGGCAGCAGCACCAGGGGCCGGGTACCGGCCAGCTCGGGCCAGGTCGACCGTCCGAGCGCCGCCATGTCCTCCCCCTGCTGTCCAGCCGTGCCTCGCCCGGGAGAGGACGGGCGGATCGTGCTCGTCCGGTACGCGTGGGTGGGGCGGTGGTCGGTCGGTTCATCCCAACACGCCGGCCGGCCGTGGGTCGAACCGTCGCCGGCGTGGCCGCGCTCGGTGGGACGCGGCCTCGGTGCGCATCTCGCGCGTCTCTCGGCGCCGGGCACAGGCCGGGGTGCCGGCTCGCGTGGACGAGCGCGCGCGTGCCCAGGGCGCGTTCGGACAGCTTTCGGCCCGCACGGGTTTGGCGGTGGCAGGGGCCGGGTACCGGTTCTTTACCAGGACGTCCTGCCCGCCGCTGTCCCGCGGGCCGGGCGTCGGGGGCCGGTCGGGGAATCTCGCGGGACCGCGCGGCGTTGGGAGGAATGGTTCGGGAGACCGGGCCGTGTGCGGCATCGGTGGCGGAGGGGTCCGCCTCGGGAGCCGGCGGGGGTGGCGCACCGTCACTGGCGGTGTCAGAAAGTTATGTCCGCGTGCCCGTGCACGGCGGCTCTACTCGTGTATAGTTCTTCTTCGTCGCCCCACCGAACTCCACGGAGTCCGATGTCGCGTTGGACCACA
>NZ_FZMO01000014.1 GCF_900197875.1 Frankia canadensis
CGCCCCTACCGGATGCCCGCCGCCGGCGTCCTCGCCCCCGCCGCCTTCGCCGCCGCCAACCTGATCGTCTACTGGGCCGGCTGGCACACCGACAAGCGCCTGTTCCTCGCCATGGCCCTCGGCCTCGCCCTGTTCGCCGTCCACCAGGCGCACGTCCGGCGCACCGGCACCGCGACCCGCGACGACCTCGCCTGGCGGACCGCCCTGTGGATCATCCCGTGGCTCGGCGGCCTGGCTCTGATCTCCTGGCTCGGCCAGTTCGACGGCCGCCAGGTCATCCCGTTCTGGGCCGACCTCGCCACCGTGGTCACGTTCGCCCTCGTCATCTACGAACTCGCCGTCCGCAGCACCCTGTCCACCACCCACGTCCGCGAACTGGCCGCGATGGACAGTCCCCTTGATCTCGCGCCCGCCGGTCCGTCAGGCGGTTGAGGCGGTGGCGGGGGTGGGGGCTTCGAGGAGTTCGACGGCGTGGATGCGGGCGGCGCGGTCGGGGGCGCTGGGGGCGAGCATGAGCTCGTTGGCGCTGGTCTGCTCGGCGAGGTCGGCGAGGTAGGCGCGGGCCTGGTCGGGGGTGCCGACGGCGGTGTAGCGGGCCATGTCCCGCACCTGGGCGCCGCCGGGGGAGTCGAGGAACGCGTCGATCTCGGCGTCGGTGAACGACTCGCCGCGGGCGACCAGCGCCCGGGCCCGCTGGCGCAGGGCGGCGCGGGCCTGCTCGGCGGCCTCGTCGGCGGACTCGGCGACGATCAGGTTCGCCGCGACGATCACGTAGGGCTCCCGGTGCTCCGCGGACGGGCGGAACTCCGAGTGGTAGGCGCGCAGGGCCGCATGCAGCGCCGCGGGCGCGAAGTGCGAGGCGAACGCGTACGGAAGGCCGAGCGCGGCGGCGAGCTGGGCACCGAACAGGGACGAGCCGAGGATGTACAGCGGCACGTTCGTCCCGTCGCCCGGGGTGGCGCGCACGCCGGGGATGCGGGTCTGGCCGGTGAGATAGCCCTGCAGTTCGAGGACGTCGCGGGGAAACGCGTCGGCGGACTCGGGGCCGCGTCGCAGGGCGCGCATGGTGTTCTGATCGGAGCCGGGGGCGCGGCCGAGACCGAGGTCGATGCGGCCGGGATGAAGGCTCGCGAGAGTGCCGAACTGCTCGGCGATGAGCAGCGGGGAGTGGTTCGGCAGCATCACGCCGCCCGCGCCGAGGCGGATCGTCTCGGTGTGCGCGGCGACGTGGGCGATGATCACGCTGGTGGCGGCCGACGCGATCCGCTTCATGTTGTGGTGCTCGGCGTACCAGACGCGGTGGTAGCCGGCACGTTCGGCGGCCCGGGCGAGGGGGACCGCGCCACGCAGCGCGTCCCCCGGCCCCTCGCCGTCGGCGACCAGGGCGATATCGAGCAGCGAATAGATCATGGTGTTCGTCTCCGCGCGACGTGGGGATCGGCCTCCACTGACGAACGTAGCACTGCAAGCGGACGCACCATCCGCTTCGCTCCCCGTCTGCTCTGTCACCCCGCGGCGCAGCCGTTGGCGGCCTGGATGATCCGGGTCAGCTTCCCGTGCAGGTCCTGCAGGTCCTGCAGGTCGGCGACCTCGACGCCGAGGCGGTCGACCACTCGCACCGTCCTCTCGGCGGCGGCCCGCGACCGGATCGTCCTGACGCGGAGACCTTTCCGGGGTCGGGTCGTCGGAGGTGATCCGCTGGCCGTTCGGCGAGGGCCCGCGGCTGACTTCCCGTGGGTGGGGAGAGTGTGCAGGGGGCAGCGGCACTGTGTCGCCAACTCGGCGTGTCGTGTCCGGTTTGCCCAGGAGTTTGCGACACGGGCCTCCGCAAAGCTGCCACAACGCTGCCACGAGAAGCCGGCTCGCCGCGCGGGGACGGCGGGGTGGGCTAGGGACGGCGAGGGGCGCGCAGGAGGACGGTGACGGCGAGGGCGGCGAGGGCGGTGACGGCGGCGCCGCCGAGCAGGGCGATGCCGAGGCCGTCGACGAAGGCCGTCTGCGCGTGGGTGCGGATCGGTTCGCCGAGGTGGGCGGCGAGGCCGAAGGAGGAGCGGGCGCGGTCGGCGAGCGCCGGCGGCACGGCGTCCGGCAGCGTCAGGTGGGATCGGTAGGCCGAGCCGAGCAGGCTGCCGAGCACGGCGATGCCAAGGGCCCCACCGAGCTCGCGGGACAGGTCGTTGACGGCCGACCCGACACCTTGCATCCGCGCGGGCAGACTGTCTGTGATCGCGGTCGTGGCGGGGGTCATCGCGAGCCCCATGCCGAAGCCCAGCGGGAACAGCCCGAAGGCGACCACCAGGTACGAGCTGCCGTCGTCGAGTCGCGACAGCACCACCATCCCCGCCGTGACCAGCACCAGCCCGCTGACGCAGCAGATCCGAGACCCGACGGCGGCGACGAGGCGCGGAGCGAGCCGGGAGGACGGCATGATCCCCGCGGTCAGCGGCAGCATGCTGACCGCGGCGATGAGCGGGCTGTCACCCCGCACCAGCTGCAGGTACTGCATGATGACGAAGATCAGTCCGAAGAACGCGAAGAACTGCAGCGCGATCGACAGCGACCCCGCGGCGAACGCCGGACGGGTGAACAGCCGCGGATCCAGCAGCGGCGACGCCGTCCGCAGCTCCCAGGCGACGAACCCGACCAGCAGCACGACCCCGACACCGAGCCCGCCGAGCGTGACGGCTGACAGCCATCCGTTCTCCGGCGCCTCGATGATCGAGTAGACGAGCGCGCCGAGCCCCGCGACCGCGATGACGGCGCCGACCACGTCGATCGGCGGGCTGTTCGGGTCCGCCGTGTCGGGCACGAACCGCCAGGTCCCGGCGACGGAGACCGCCGCGAGCGCGACACCGAGGACGAACACCGCCCGCCAGGACCACTTCTCCAGCAGCAGACCCGAGGCGAGCACGCCGAGGATGGCGCTTGACCCGGCGACCGCCGTCCACACACCGACCGCCGCCGCCCGCCGTTCCCGCGGGAACGTCCCGGTGATCGTCGACAGCGTCGCCGGCATGACGAACGCCGCGCCGAGCCCGAGTACTGCCCGCAGGCCGATCAGCGTCGCCGCGCTGCCGGTGAACGGCGCCACCGCGGACGCCGCGCCGAAGACGACCAGCCCGGCGAGCAGTGCGCGGCGCCGCCCGAACCGGTCGCCGAGCGCCCCCGCCGGCAGCAGCAGCGCGGCGAAGACCAGGCTGTAGGCGTCGATGATCCAGGACAGCCGGGTCTGCGAGGCATGGGTGTCCGCCGCGATCGACGGCAGCGCGACGTTCAGCGACGACATCGCCGAGACCACCGTCGCCAGCGCCAGGCACGTCACCGCCAGCACTCGCCCGTGCCGCACCGTTGGCGGCGCGGCCGGCTGTCGAAGCGAGGACGGGGAGGGCTGTGAGGGCTGCGGGGGCTGTGCCTCGGGTGGCGTCTCGGTGGCGGAGGTGGGGGTCATGGCTGTCGTCCTTCCAGCGCGGTGAGTGGCTGGACGGACAGTGCGCCAGGCGGCTAGCGTTCTTCAACCGTGATGAATTCTTCGGCTGACGCGCCGTCGCCGTCGCCATCGCCGGGGCAGAGCTCGGAGGCACCATCGTCGGCGCGCGGTCCGGGGACGGAGCCGTCAAGGACAGAGCCGTCGGGGACGGGTCGGGGGCGGCGGCCGGGGAGGCCGGATGTGCGGGGGCAGATCCTCGCGGTCGCGCGGGAGCGGTTCCGCCGGGAGGGCTACGAATCGGTGACGATGCGTTCGCTGGCGGCGGAGGCGGGCGTCGACGCGGCGCTGATCAGCTACTACTTCGGCTCGAAGAGCGGCCTGTTCGCCGCCGTCCTGGAGTTCGCGATCAGTCCCGCAGACGAACTGGCCGTGCTGCTGCGCGGCGACCTCGAGACGCTGCCGGCGCGGGCCATCCGACGCCTGGCCGCCGCCTACGACGATCCGGAGATCGGCGCCCCGCTCATGCTGGGGATCCGCGCCGCGATCGCCGATCCCGAGCTCGGGACCCTGCTGCGGGCCGGCATTCACCACCAGCTCGTCGAGCGCCTCACCGATCGTCTGGGCGGCGCCGATGCCCGGTATCGCGCGGGCCTTTTCACCTCGCAGATGGTCGGCCTCATCGTCTCTCGCTATCTGCTGTCCGCCGAGCCGCTCGCCTCGATGCCCGTTGATGAAATAGTCCGCCTGCTCGCCCCGTCCCTGCGCACCACCCTGCTCGGCCCGCTGCCCGCCGGGGCGAGGCCGGGCGGCGGTGGCGGTCAGGCGTCCTCGAGGGCGTGGGAGCCGTAGGTGACGGGCCCGGCGGGCTCGTAGGTGGCGAGGATGATGCCGCCGCTGGTGATGGTCGAGGCGGTGAGCTTCAGCGCGGCGGACGGCAGGCCGTCGGCGAACAGCTTCACGCCCGAGCCCAGATGCAGCGGGTAGATCATCAGGCGGTACTCGTCGATGAGGTCGTGCTCGATGAGCGTGTGGGCGAGCCGGGCGGAGCCGTGGACCTGCAGCTCTCGCCCCGGCTGCCTCTTCAGCTCGGCGACGGCGGCGGCGACGTCACCCTCGAGCAGGGTCGAGCCCGACCAGCCGACGCTGGGCAGCGTGGTCGACGCGACGTACTTGGGCAGCCGGTTCAGCGGTCCGGCGATCGGGTTGTCGGGGTCGGTGATCTTCGGCCAGTACTCGGCGAAGATCTCGTAGGTCGTCCGTCCGAGCAGGAACGCGTCCGCGTTCCCGAACCAGCCGACGATCGCCGCCCCGACCTCCTCGTCCCCGTAGGGGAACTCCCATCCGCCGTGCGCGAACCCGTCTCGGGCGTCCTCCTCCGGTCCGCCCGGCGCCTGCATGACGCCGTCCAGGGTGACGAAAGCCTGCAGAGCGAGCCGCATGATGATCTCCTCGGGTTTCGCGGTGAACGTTCCTACCACTGGGACACCGTGCCCAACCCGATCTCATCGCCGCCTGCCCGACGAGTCCACGGACGACCGCCCGAGGCGATCGCAACGGATACCGGATTGCGACGGGATTCGGTGAAGCCCGCCGCAGCCCGGTCACTACATCGGTGCGCAAGGTGAGACGATGACGGCTCCGGGGGGTTATGGCCCGGTTGCGGGCGGATCCGGTCTCGCTCTGACGGGTCGTCTGGGATGTGGGAGCTGCGGGAGTGGTCGGGGGTGACCGGTGCCGGACGGTCTGTCCTTCGGCTATTTGGTCCCGACCATGCTGTGACTCTTGATAGCGTCCACGCCGTTGCTAGAACCCAAATCAAAGGGGGGAAGGCGGAATCTGCGGTCCCGCTGTTCGAACGTGTTCTCGAAGGGCGTGAACGCAGCCTTGGCGCTGACCATCCGATGTCTGATGCCGCGTCGCTTTACCACGCTGTATTCAATGAGGCCATGCATGACTATGGCCCCTACCATCCGGAAACGGTACGTACTCGCCGTGCTCTTGCGGACGCATCACACGGAGGCAAGGATAGAGGCGCCGCCGACGAATGGCAGGAACCTCACCTTGAGAGGCGCCCATCGTCTGAAGCGGGCCGTCGTGCACGCCCGTAGAAGGACTAATGTGCCAGGCCCGAGCCTTGCTTGTCATCTAGTCTCGGTCGGATCATCCGGTTCGGCATCCTGGTCCGCTTCGTCGGACGCACGATCAAGCTTGCTCGTCTTTTCGAACAGGCGCGACCTGGCATCATCGCGAGGGACCCACTCGTCTGCACGCTCGCGTTCCCGGGCATCTTGCGTATTGGCCTCCGCGTTGGCCTCGTCCCGAAGCTCGCGCCACATCTGGTCGAGCTCGCGTCGATCCGACTCCCGCTCGTGCTCTGCCGCGAGCTCCCGAGTCAGGTCCCGGTCGTCGCGAGCAGCCCACATGCTGCTGAAGTGGCCGTCCCAGTCAACGGGGCGTAGATAGTGGCGGTCGCCGCGGGGCGCCTCCGGCGGTCCCGCGGGAACAGGCGGCGCGGGTTCGGCTGGGTCTCGCTCTGTGTGGTGTCGCTGCGAGGCTGGCACAGCCGGCGCGGAGTCCGTGTCGGGATCGGGCTCGGGGGTGGTGGAGCTGTCTGGCATCGCGAGTCCTCCCTAGTACTACAGTCCCAGTGGCTGCCGTGTGGTCCTGATTCGCGCCTGCGGCGCGGCGGGTGGTGTGGGGCGGCCGCCGCGTGATTCTCCATGGTTTGTGAATACACATGAGGATGCGGCGGCGGCCGCGACGGGTAGCGTATCCGAGATCGACGTCGTGGTGTGGGAGGCGGGGCTGGAGGAGTTGTTCGCTCGCCTGTCCGACTGTTTCCGGTCTGATCAGCCACGGGCGCAGGCGCGGGCGTATGTGGCAGGGTTGTTGTCTCGGACGGAACGGAAGAACGGGTGGACGCTCGCGGAGTTCAGCCGGGACGCCGGACCGCAGAAGATGCAGCGGCTGTTGAACGAGTACGCCTGGGACGAGGACGCTGTCGGCGACGTGGTCCGGTCGTACGTCGTGGAGAATCTCCTCGAGCCGGACGGGGTCCTCGTTCTCGACGAGACCGGCTTCCTCAAGAAAGGGAAGAAGTCCGCTGGCGTGCAGCGCCAGTACAGCGGCACGGCGGGCCGCGTGGAAAACTGTCAGATCGGCGTGTTCGCCGCCTACGTGTCCGGGAAAGGGAAAGCTCTGGTCGACCGGGAACTGTACCTTCCCGAGAGCTGGACCGAAGACCGGGCCCGATGCGCGGACGCGGGTATCCCGGCCAGCGTGGGATTCGCGACCAAGCCACTGCTCGCCCTGGACATGATCCGCCGATTCTGGCTGGCACACCGGCAGATCGGCTGGGTCGCCGGCGACGAGGTGTACGGCGCCGACCCCGAACTACGTGACTGGCTGGAAGAACACCGCATCGGCTTTGTACTCGGTGTCAGGTCGGACACGCACGTCACCACCGCCGTCGGTCGACGCCGCGTCGATACCCTCGCCGCTCTGGTTCCCGACTCCGCCTGGGAGACATATTCCTGTGCCGACGGTTCGAAAGGACCTCGGCTCTACGACTGGGCCCTCGTCGAAACCACCGACCACGCAGGCCCGGACAACCTCCCTCACCAGATCCTCATCCGCCGATCACGATCCGGCAAGAAGGAACTCGCGTTCTTCCTCACCCACAGCCCAAAGCCGGTTCCCCTCGCCGCCCTGGTCACCGTCGCGGGACGCCGCTGGGGCATAGAAGACTGCTTCGAGTCCGCCAAGAACGAGGTCGGCCTCGACCACTACCAGGTCCGCCAGTACCACGCCTGGTACCGGCACATCACCCTCGCGATACTCGCACACACCTGGCTCGCCGTCACCGCCCTGAGGAACCACGAAGAACACCCCCCGAGCATCCCACGAGAGAAAACAGCCGTGGGATACCAGCGCCTTCCAGACGGCCTCCCCATCACCCGCCAGCCGGAACCGGACCGACACATGATGATCCCGCTCACCCTCAACGAAATCCGCCACCTCATCGCCCTGTTCCGGCAGACCACCATCCCACACAACGTGATCACCTGGTGGTCGGAATGGCGCCGCCGGCACCAAGCACTCGGCCGCTACTACCACTACCAAACCCGAATCCGCGCCGCCCAGCGCCACGCCACAGCAGCAACAGCCACACGAGGATCACTGCAACTGTAGTACTAGGCTGACACCAGATGTAATGATCCCACTGCTCCCGGTTGGCCCTACACCGGTGTACGGGGTCCTTCGGCCGAGTATCAGCCACACGCGAAGGCAGCCGGAGATCACCTCTGGTGCCGCCGCGGTCAGATCTGCCGGGAAAGTCCGTCCAAGAACGCCTGGAACTCCTCCTCGGAGTGGAAGCGGAGGAGCGTGCCTTCGGCGATGCTCCTTTCGCCTTCGGCGATAGCGAGTTCGATCTCCGGCGTTAGTTCGATCACCTCGGCGTGAGCGAGGAGCGGCGGCAGGTCGTCAGGATCATCAGTCCGCACGACCCGTCACCCTAGCCGAGGTCGATTATGATCTAGGCGGCGCAGGCGTCGGCGTTGCGGACGATCTGGCCGCGCCAAAGGCCAGGACGCTCGGCTTGACCCGGCGGCAGGTCGCCGACCTGATGGCTGTCTCGCCGGGCCGGGTCAGCCAGATCAGTATCTGACGCCTCCGGAGATTGGTACTCGAGGCATCCGGAGATTGGTACTGGATGGGTCGGGAGGTTGGTAGTGTTGGCCGGGTGGACCGGCCGTATGTGCCTCGCCTGGTGGATGATCTGATCCGGGAGCTGCTGGCCGAGCTGCCGGCGCTGCTGGTGGTCGGGCCGCGGGCGACGGGCAAGACGACGACGGCGGCCCGGCACGCCCGCACCATCGTCCGGCTTGACCAGCCTGGTCAGGCGCTCGCCTTCGCGGCCGATCCGGATGCGGCGTTGCGGGATCTGCCGGAGCCGATCCTGCTCGACGAGTGGCAGATGGTGCCGACCGTGCTCGGGGCGGTCAAGCGCGCGGTGGACACCGATCCCCGCCCAGGCCGCTTCATTGTGACCGGATCGGTTCGCGCCGATCTCGAGGCGGACAACTGGCCTGGGACCGGGAGGCTCGTGCGGATCGCGATGACGGGGCTCGCCGTTCGCGAGATCGTGCACCGGGCCGAGGCACCGACGTTCCTGGACCGCCTGGCGGCCGGCGAGGTGGAGTCGCTTGCGCTTCCCCCGGATGTGCCCGACCTGCGGGACTATGTGGAGATGGCGTTGCGCGGTGGGTTCCCCGAGTCCGCGCTTCACCTCTCGGCGCGAGCACGGGCTCGCTGGCTCGACGGCTATCTGGACCAGCTGCTCACCCGGGACGTGGAGATACTGGGGGAGCATCGCGATCCAGCTCGGCTGCGGCGCTACTTCGAGGTGCTGGCGCTGAACTCGGCCGGTCTGGTCCAGGCCCGGACGCTGCACGAAGGCGCCGGCATCAACGCGAGGACAGCCGACGCCTACGATCGGCTGCTCCAGAACCTGCTCGTTGCCGAATCCGTGCCGGCGTGGTCAACTAACCGGCTCAAGCGCCTCGTCCGCGGGGCCAAGCGGTACATCGTCGACCCGGGGCTGATCGGTGCCGCCCTGCGTCTGGACGTGAACGCCGTGCTGCGCGACGGCGACCTGCTCGGCCGGATTCTCGACACGTTCGTCGCCGCCCAACTGCGCGCGGAACTCCCTGTCGGCTCGGCACGACCGCGGCTTTATCACCTCCGTGGGGAGAAGGGCCAGCACGAGGTCGATCTGCTCGCCGAGCTGGGAGCGGAACGCGTGATCGGCATCGAAGTGAAGGCGCACGCCGCACCCGACGCCAGCGCCGCTCGCCACCTGGTCTGGCTGCGCGACGAACTCGGCGACCGTTTCGTGGCCGGGGTTGTCCTGCACACCGGCCCCCGCCGCTACCGCCTCGCCCCCGACATCCACGCCGTCCCGATCTGCGCTCTGTGGGGCTGAATCAGTCTGGCGGGCTGCGCCGGCCGATCATCCGGCGCCTGTCTGATGCCCGCCGGGATGAAAGCCCAGTACACTAGTTCGAATGGGGAAGATCGCGATTCGTAGGATTGGTCCAGACGAGCGCGTCAAGTTGAGTCTGCCGATACAGTCGTATGCTTTCCGTGCCAGCCCCGCGAGTCGGGATGAGCTGGTGGGGCTGACGGCGACACAACGGTTCTACGAGTGTCATACGACGCTCCTCGCCGAGGAGGACGGCGTTCCGGTTGCTGACGCCTCCGTCGTGCCGATGCGGCAGAATGTGCGGGGGACGATGTATCCCATGGCCGGTGTGGCCGGCGTGGCGACTCTTCCTGTCGCTCGCCGGAAGGGAATAGCGCGTAGTCTGGTCTTGGCGCTACTCGATCAGATGCGCGAGGGCGGGAGTGTGGTGAGTGCGCTGTACCCGTTCAGGCCGTCGTTTTACGAGAAGTTCGGCTTTGTGGGGCTTCCTGCCATGCGGACTGCATCGTTCGCGCCCTCTGATCTCGCCGGCCTGATCCGGGCGGAGCTGGGTGGCGACGTCGTGTGTGAACGCGCTGGGGTCGGCTACGACACCTATCGCGTGTTCACGCTGAAGCTGGCGGAGCAGCGGCATGGGTTCGCCGTCCTCCCGGATACTCGGGCGGTGGAAATGCGTGACACCGACGACTGTTGGGTGGCCACTGCCCGACTGCATGGCGAGGTGATCGGCGCGGCGACCTACCGCATCACTGGTCTTGGCGGTGATCTGACAGTAAGTGATTTTCTCACCACGGGCCCGCTTTCACGGGCTCTCCTTCTGCAGTTCTTCGCTCGGCACGTCGACCAGGTGGCGAAGATCGTGGTGCCGGTGTCGTTGGACGAGGCCCCGGAGCTCTGGGTGACCGACCTCGCCGTGCAGATCGAGGGGCGGACATCGTTTCCCGAGCCGGCAGCCCCGATGGCCCGGGTGCTCGCGCTGGAGGGACTCGCCGGAATGGCCTGCGGTCCTGGTCGCGTCGTCATCGACGTCGTGGACGATCCCTTCATCGCGGGCCGCTATCTGCTCGATGGTCGCTCTGGTCAACTCGTCGTGAACCGCCAGCCGCACAGTGAGCCGGATTCGACGCTGACCGTCCCAGGACTGTCGGGCCTGGTCTACGGCGTCCTCGATCCGGAGGAGGTGGTGGTGCGCCGCTTTGGAACGATGGCTGCACACGCGGTTTCCCAACTACGGACGCTGTTTCCGCGAGTAACGCCGTTCGTGTTCGCGCACTTCTGACCCATGGGCTTCGGTCGGGACCTGAGTCAGACGATGTGGCGGGGCACCAGCGGGATCTCCTGACGCTGGCATAGCTCGATGTGCTGACGGGCCGCGATGAGGTTTGGATGATCATCACGGTGGATCTGCCGGCGTGCTGTCAGCTCCTCCTGGTATGCCTCCACCGCGGCCGGCCAGCAACCCCGGTTCGCCAGTATCCAGCCGATTTCATGCAGGCAGGCGAGGGTGTCGGGATGGAGCGCCCCCAGAAGGTGGAGGCGAGCCTCGAGAAGGTAGCGGTACTCCGTTTCTGCCTCCTCCCAGCGGCCCGTCAGGCCGCTGATCCAGGCGAGCTCATGTCGGGTGCCGAGCGTACGCGGATGATCATTTCCGAGTATCTGTCGGCGTGCGGCGAGCACGGTGCGGAACATGCCCTCGGCCTCCGTGATCCTGTCCTGATTGCCAATTGTCCAGGCCAGCTCGTGCCGAGTTATGAGAGTGAAGGGGTGCTCGTCGCCCAACAGCGCGGCGCGAGCGGCGAGCACCTCTCGGTACTGTTCCTCTGCCTTATTCCATTCGCCCTGAACCGCGGCTATCCATGCAATTTCGTTCCGGGTGTAGATGGTTCTGAGATCGTCGTCGCCATAGAGTCCTCGCCGCTTCTCGAGGTTGCGGCGATACATGTGCTCGGCCTCGGCCGGGATGCGCTGTGCAATCTGCCAGGTCATCTCATGGCTGATCTCCATCAGTTCTTTTTCGTCGCAGTAGGCGTCGAGAAGACGTAGCGCGATGCGAGCGAGCGCCTCCCCGGCTTCGGGCAGGCCGCTCATGCCGTGCGCCCCCACCGTCATGGCAATCGCGTGCGCAAGGCGACCTGCGTGCTCGAAACCAGCGAACGGCGCGGACGACTGGCATAATGCCTGCAGATGCGGTGAGATCAGATGGAATCGCGGCCAGTTCACAGGAAGATCGACATCAAGCTTCTCCACAGCTCCGGCGGCGATCTCGATCGCCGCACGGCAGAGCGACGCCCATCCCTGCGCCTCGCGGCTGCTGTCGGCGATGACCGCCTGAACGAGACGATGAACCTGGATCGTATCCTCGTCACGCCGCAACAGGGAATAGCGTCGCGCGGCACCAATAACCTCATCCAGGTCCAGACGTCTGTCCGGAGAGCGGTGGGTGCTGGTGTGCGCATCCGAACGCGGTCTGGGGAGCGGTTCTTGGCGGCCGGGGAGGATGTCCGTGGGAATAGGTTCGGGTGACATCAGTGCGCACAGCCGCAGGAGTCGCACGGATTCGGGGCTGTCGGCCTGCAGTTGCTCGAGAGATACCGACCAGGCGGTCGCGACTGTGCGCGCGTAGAGGGGGTCGTCGCCACTGCGCAGCATAATGTCTCGCTGCGCACGGAACTTCACCAGATAGTTGTCGGCGGCCGTTCCGTTGGTCGACATATAGCTGGCGGCCTGCGCGAGACCGAGCGGCAGGTCTGCCAGTTCCGCGGCGAGGTTCTCCAGCGTGTGCTGATCCGACCCCGGGACGCGGCGTGCCAGCAGCGACGTCGACTCGGCGCGAGTGAAGATCTCCACGGAGACCGTGCTGGCGAGCGCCTCCCAGTTCGGGTTCCGCGACGTGATCAGCACATGGCCGGGGCCGCACGGTATCCATGGGCTCAGTTTCGCAGGACTCTCGGCGTTGTCGAGAATGACCAGCCACCTGTCCCGGCGGCCCAACTCGGCGAGGACCGCGGCCGCCGTGTCGGCGGCCCGGCCAGTTTTTGGAAGGCCCACCACGTCCGCCAGCGCGGCGATCTTCTCCGCGATCAACCCAGTCTGCTCAGCGTCAACCCACAGTACTAGAGAGTAGTCGTCGAGGTTTCGGTAGGCGTATTCGATGGCCAGCTGAGACTTTCCGACGCCACCCATACCGTGCATGGCAGTCACTGCTACCAGATTGTTGGCCATCAGGCTGGTATGGAGTCTGGCCAGTAATTCATCCCGGCCGGTGAAGTGCCGATTGCGACCGGGCAGGCCTCGTCTGGCTGTGAACCTGCCTGGGAAAGAAGGCTCTACGCCGCGTAGCCGAGCCGGCATCTGGCCGGGAAAGTGCGGCTCGGCACGTGGCTTCGCGTTCGTGCCCTCAATGGCGGCCAGCAGGCGTTCGATCGCGTCGTCCCGGCACGCGTCGAAGAGGTCGAGCGGGACGAACCGGGCCAAGATCCCGGGGAGGGGATGGTCGTCTACTCGGACGAGAAGCAGTGTGCCGTTCTCCCCCGCCGGGTCTTTTGCCAGTACCGTCTGCCACACGGCTTCGGCGAGAGCGTCGAGGAGGGAGGAGGCGGAGACAACGACAATCGTCCGAGACGCATTCTGGACCCCCTGGTGGAGTGCTCTGATCCAGTTGGAACCAGGCGGGTTCGGCCACGTCCCTGGCCCGACCTGGAAGCCGGCCTCCTCCAGTTGCCAGGAGATCCAGTCGGCCCATGCCGCGTCAGATCGCACAGCGAACAAGAAGAGATCTAGGCTGCAGTGGTTGTTGCCGGCGTGCTCGACGCCTGTTTCCCCCGACTCTGCCATAGGTTCAGAATGGCAGTAGAAGTCTACTTTGTCGCCAAATTCCAAAAAGTTTGCGGTGGGGTGGCATTCCGGCGAGGGCGTTGGGTGAGGGCCAGCGCAATCGCGTTGCGGGCACGGCCGAACGCCGCGCTGATCGCGCGAAGCTACGGGCGTTTGCCGGCGTCGGCGGCCAGGCTCGTTCGGTCGAGTTGGCGGAGGTAGTACATGAACTGGGGGTCGTCCGCGATGAGTCGGCGGCGCAACGCGTCGTAGTACAGCACCCTGCCGATGTCCGCGTCCGAGGCCATGGCCTCGCCGACACCGTCCGTGAGAACCCTGGCGGCCCTCTTCGCGACGCTGGAACCACCGTGCGTGAACCGGTCGAGGGTGAGGACGCCGTCGGGGGTCGCGGCCAGGCTCACGAGCAGTTCGATGCACGCCGTCTCATCGGAGCCGTCGAGGCCGGCGAACGCCTCCACCGCCCGCTGGTACTTGAGGTGCAGCTCCTTGGTGACCCGCCTGCGCGCCTGCGCGATGCCGGTGCGGACCGTCCGATGGGTGGGCGCGGTCTCCTCGATGAGGGCTATTCCGAGCAGATGCCAGCAGAGGACCTGGGCGGTGATGAGACTGCCGTGGGCGGCCCGGACGATCGCGTCCCGGTCCTCGAAGCTGATGTTCAGCGCCTGCTCGCCCTTGCGGATCAGTTCCTCGACCTGGTCGTTGGTGGCCCATTCGGGGGAGAAGACGCGAATGCGGTTCGCGATGTCGAAGCTCACCTCGACCAGGGACTGGGCCGTGTTCGGCACTCCCACGATCACCAGCTTGCGCTCGCGGTCGTCCGTGTCCGCCAGGTGCTTCAGGTAGTCGACGGCGCGGCGCTTCTGGTCCAGGGACAGCCGGTGGAAGTCGTCGATCGCGACGATGCCCGAATGCTCGTCGCCGTCGATGATCCGGTCGATCTTCGCCCGGTCCTTCTCGGTGCGGGCGCTGAGGATCCGCGGCTCCTTCAGCCGGCGGGAGTCCTGCTCGATGGCATGCCGCAGGAACGTCGTCTTGCCGATGCCGGACGGGCCCTCCAGGACCACGCTCAGTCCGGGCTGGCGCAGCGACATCCCGAACGTCACGAACTCCGCCGGCTGCACGAACGTGACCTCGGGAATCCCGGTCGGCTTGAAGACCTCGCCGACCTCCCAGATCCGGATCCGCCGCACGGCTGCCGCCGCCTGCAGGTCCAGGTCCTCCAGCGAGGGACGCGGCGGGGCCGTGGTCCGCTGGGCCGGATGCGGCGGAGCCGTGCGTGCGATCAGGTATGGCGAAGTGGCCCCTTCCCTCCGCGACGGCGGCGAGCCCGCGACCATCTCCTCCGAGAGGACAACCTCCCCTTCCACCGGGAAGACCGGCGGGGCCGACGGTTTCGCGCGGCCGCCGATCGCCGCGCGGACGCCCTCCAGCAGGACGCGGCGGGCCTCGGCATCGTCCCTGCCGAACAAGTCGACCGCGACGACCGCACCGAGCAGGCCCGGCCGGTCGCAATCCTCCACCCGGACCGGGAGCAGCCGGCGGGTCAGGCCGGTCGGATCGGAGCGGAACGCGGCGTTCCATTCCGCCTGGCTGTACACCGACCGCAGATACGCCTCCGACACCACCGCGATGGTCCTGGTAGAACGCTCCAGACCCTCCGCCATCGACGCCGTCCAGTTCGAGCCGGGAACAAAGTCCCAGGCCTGGATCAGCACGTGGAAGCCGTCCGCCTCAAGCTCCCAGGCGATCCACTCGGCCCACTGCTGATCCGCCGCTGTATACGAGATGAAGAAATCCCACTGCTCGTCCGAGCGCCCCCCGCTGGCCATTGCCCAAGTATGACCGATCCGCTCGGGTGCCTTCTCACCGGATGTCGCCGGGTTGACGACAGGAAGGTTGACGCGAAGAAAATCGGTGGATGGTGTTCGGGGTCGCGGCCAGGATGGGCGGCATGTTGCTTCCTTCACGTCTTGCCGAGCGGATCACCTATGCCGACGGGGCGCTGTGCGCCGTGCTGGACGAGGCGCTCGTCTGCCATGTGGGTGTCGTCGTCGACGGGGAGCCGCACGTGCTGCCGACGATGCACTGCCGGGTCGAGGATCGGCTCTATCTGCACGCGTCGACGGCGTCCCGGATGGGACTCGCGGCGCGGTCGGCGCCTATGCGGGTGTGTGTGACGGTGTCGATTCTCGACGGGCTCGTGCTCGCGCGATCCGCGTTCCACCATTCGCTGAACTACCGGTCCGTGGTCATCCACGCCGACGCCGCGCTGGTGCGGGACGACGAGGAGAAGGCGCGGGTGCTGGCCGCGTTCGTGGAACGGGCCGGCGCCGGGCGATCCGACCAGTGCCGGGGGCCGAACGCGCGGGAGCTCGCGGCGACAGCGGTGCTCGCCGTGCCTCTGACCGGCGACGGCGTCGACACTGCCGTCAAGGCGCGCACCGGGCCGCCGGTCGACGACGAGGCCGATCTCGCGCTACCGCACTGGGCGGGCGTCGTCCCCGTCCAGCTCGTCGCCGCCGCGCCGCGGCCGGACGGCGACGGCCCGGTGCCGTCCGGCCTCGCGCCCACCTTGGCCCACCTCGATCGGCCGGCCCCACGGGACGCCTCGTGAGGTGACGCGGGGGAAAGGGCCGTCCTGTCAACTTCAACGGGACGAATCGGGCGTGCGGCCATGCGTACGTGACACGCAGTTCGCTTCCCGCAAGCACGCCCGCCGAAATGCCGCTTCGGTGGGTCAGAGCGGGTTCGTCCGGGCGGGGCTGGGGGCGGCGTCGGGCTCGGTGTCGGGGCCGGCGTCGTCAAGGGTGGCCAGGGAAGTCGGGGCCGGAGTGGTCGCGGGGAGGCTGACGACCATGGTGAGGCCGCCGCCGGGAGTGTCCTCGGGGGTGAGGGTGCCGTGCATGGCCTCGGTGAGGCCGCGGGACAGGGCGAGGCCGAGGCCGACGCCGGTGGTGTTGTCGCGGTCGCCGAGGCGTTGGAAGGGCTGGAAGACCTGGTCGCGGGCGGCGACCGGAATGCCGGGGCCGTGGTCGACGACGCGCAGTTCGACGCGGCCGGCGAGGCTGGACGCGGTGACGGCGGGCGGGTGGCCGGCGGGGGAGTGGCGTAGGGCGTTGCTGACCACGTTGACCAGCACGCGTTGCAGCAGCGCCGGGTCGGCGTCGACGGTGGGCAGATCGTCGGGCAGGCGGATGGTGATGGCGCGGGCCGGCGGGCCGAGTTCGTCCAGCGCGTGCGGGACGACGTCGTCGAGGCCGATCGGGCGGGGGAAGACGCTCAACGCCCCGGCCTGCAGGCGGGACATGTCGAGCAGGTTCTCGACCAGGCCGGTCAGGCGGTCCAGCGACTCGTCGGCGGTGGCGAGCAGTTCGGCCTGCTCGTCGGCGTCGAGCAGGGCGGCGCCGCCGCGCAGGCCGGTGACGGCGGCCTTGGCGGCGGCCAGCGGGGTGCGCAGGTCGTGGCTGACGGCGGTGAGCAGAGCGGTGCGGACCCGGTCGGCCTCGGCGATCGGCGCGGCCTCGGCGGCCGCTTCCGCGAGGCGGCGGCGTTCGAGGGCGACGGCGGCCTGGACGGCGAACGCGGCGAGGATCCGCCGGTCGGCGGCGGGCAGCGGACGGCCGCGCAGCACCAGCGCCAGCTCGTCACCGACCGGCACGTCCACCGATCCCTGCTCGGGCCGCACGCACGGATCGGACCCGACGGCCATGACCACCCGCCACTCGTCACCGTCGCTGCTGCTCGCGCGTTCGAGCAGGGTGGCCGAAGTCATGGCGAAGGTCTCGCGGGCGCGGTCGAGCAGGGCGGGCAGGGCGTCCTCGCCGCGCAGGACGCTGCCGGCGAGCATGGACAGGGTGGCGGCCTCGGCGGAGGCGCGCACGGCCTGGCCGTAGCGGCGTGCGGAGGTGTCGACGACCCGGCTGACCATGGCGGCGACCAGGACGAATCCGGCCAGCGCCAGCACGTCGTTGCCGTCGGCGATCGTCAGGCGGTGCAGCGGCGGGGCGAAGTAGTAGTTCAGCAGCAGGCCGCTGCCCAGCGCGCACAGCAGGGCCGGCCAGAAGCCGCCGACGATCGACACCAGCACCACGATGATCAGATAGCCGAGGATCTCGGATGCCAGGTTGACGGTGCCGCGGCCGTTCACGAGCAGGGCGGTCAACGCGGGGACGAGCGCGAGGGTCAGCAGGGTGGCGGCGGCGCGGCGGCGCGGCGCGAGGCCGCTGTGCACCCGGGGAAGCCGCCAGCCGGAGCCGACCTCGGCGTGGGTGACCATGTGCACGTCGATCGGACCGGAGGCGTTCGTCGTCGTCACGCCGATGCCGGGGGACAGGATGCGGGCGAGGCGGCCGCGGCGGCTCGCGCCGAGGACGAGCTGGGTGGCATTGGCGGAGCGGGCGAAGTCGAGCAGGGCGGACGGCACGTCGTCGCCGACGACCTGGTGGAACGTGCCGCCGAGGCTCTCGGCGAGGGCGCGCTGGCCGGCGAGGGCGGCGGGGTCCGCGCCGGTGAGGCCGTCGGAGCGGGCGACGTGCACGGCGAGCAGGTCCGCGCCCTTGGTCCGGGACGCGATGCGGGCGGCGCGGCGGATCAGGGTGTCGCCCTCGGGGCCGCCGGTGAGCGCGACGACGACCCGTTCGCGGGTCTCCCAGACGCCGCCGATGCCGTGTTCGGCACGGTAGCGGTCGAGCTGGTCGTCGACCTTGCCGGCGAGCCAGAGCAGGGCCAGCTCGCGCAGCGCGGTCAGGTTGCCGGGGCGGAAGTAGTTCGCCAGCGCCGCGTCGACCTTGTCGGGGGCGTAGATGTTGCCGTGGGCCATCCGACGCCGCAGCGCCTCGGGGGCCATGTCGACCAGCTCCACCTGGTCGGCCTGGCGGACGACGGCGTCGGGGACGGTCTCCCGCTGCGGGACCTCGGTGATCGTCTCGACGACGTCGTTGAGGGATTCCAGGTGCTGGACGTTGACGGTGGAGATGACGCTGATGCCGGCGGCGAGCAGCTCCTGGACGTCCTGCCAGCGCCTGGCGTTGCGGCTGCCGGGGACGTTCGTGTGCGCGAGCTCGTCGACGACGGCGACGGCGGGACGCCGGGCCAGCACCGCGTCGAGGTCCATCTCGGTGAACGACGCGCCACGATGCTCGAGGAAGCGGCGGGGGATCACCTCCAGACCCTCGAGCATCTCGGCGGTGTGCGCGCGGCCGTGCGTCTCGACGAGGCCGACGACGACGTCGGTCCCCCGGTCGCGGCGCCGGCGCGCCTCGTCGAGGGCGGCGTAGGTCTTCCCGACTCCGGGCGCCGCCCCCAGATAGATCCGCAGTGTTCCCCGTACTCGTGACACGGCCTCCATGCTGCCCTGGTCCGGCCTGTGTGGGAACCATCGGAACGTCCGGACAGGCCGCTTTTTCTTGATCGATGTTAGTGATCCGTGAGAATCGGCGACGCTGCCGTGAGAAGCGTGTGATCGATCGTCCGTTTCGGATTTCTTCGGGCTTTACTGAGGCCCTTGCCGGGTGAAGGAGGAGGCGCATGCAAGACGTGGTGTACGTCCTGCTGACGCTGGGTTGTTTCGCGCTGTTGGCGCTTGTCCTGCGAGGAGTCGAAAGGCTGTGAACGCGGAGAACATCGCCGGCCTGGTACTGGCGGTCGGGCTCGGGATCTACGTCCTGGTCGCCCTGCTGTTCCCGGAGCGGTTCTGATGTCGAGTTCCGTAGCCGGGGTACTGGCCGTCGCGCTGCTCGTCGCGGCGCTGTGGATCACGTATCGCCCGTTCGGCGACTACATGTACCGGGTGTTCACCTCGAAGCGGCACCTCCGGGTTGAGCGGGCCGTCTACCGGCTGACCGGGGTGAACCCCGAGGCCGGGCAGCGCTGGCCGGTGTACGCCCGAGGCGTGCTGGCGTTCTCGCTGGTCAGCGTGCTGCTGCTGTACCTGCTGCAACGCGTGCAGGCCTACCTGCCACTCGATCTCGGCTTCCACGGGGTCGCCCCGCCGCTGGCCTGGAACACCGCGGTCAGCTTCACGACGAACACGAACTGGCAGGCGTACTCCGGCGAGTCGACCCTGGGCCATCTGGTCCAGATGGCCGGCCTCGCCGTGCAGAACTTCGCCTCCGCCGCCGTCGGCATCGCGGTGGCGATCGCGCTGGTCCGCGGCCTGGCCCGACGCCGGGCGGCGACGACCCAGGCCGCCACGGCGGGCGGGCGTGGCGACTTTCCGCTCGGTGGCGGTAGCGGCACCGGCGACGAGCTGGGGAACTTCTGGGTGGACCTCACCCGGGCGGTGATCCGGATCCTGCTGCCGATCAGTGTGCTGGCCGCGATCGTGCTCGTCGCTGGCGGCGCCATCCAGAACCTGCACGGCGTCCGGATCGTCGACACGCTCGCGGGTGGCCATCAGGCGATCACCGGTGGACCGGTCGCCAGCCAGGAGGCCATCAAGGAACTCGGCACCAACGGCGGCGGCTTCTACAACGTCAACTCGGCGCATCCGTTCGAGAACCCGACGTCGTGGACCAACCTCGTCGAGATCTACCTGCTGCTGGTCATCGCCTTCTCGCTGCCGCGAACCTTCGGCCGCCTGGTCGGCGACCGCCGCCAGGGCCTCGCGATCGTCTCGGTGATGGCGGCGCTGGCGATCGCCAGCTTCGCGGTCGGCGCGACGTTCCAGGCCCTCCACCACGGGACGGTGCCCACCGCGGTCGGCGCGGCCACCGAGGGCACCGAGACCCGCTTCGGCGTGCCGAACTCGTCGTTGTTCGCCAGCGCGACGACGCTCACCTCCACCGGTGCGGTGAACTCGTTCCACGACTCGTACACGAGCCTCGGCGGGGCGACCCTGCTGTTCAACATGATGCTCGGCGAGGTCGCCCCCGGCGGCACCGGATCCGGCCTCTACGGGATGCTCGTCCTCGCCGTCGTCACGGTCTTCGTGGCGGGGCTCATGATCGGCCGGACGCCCGAATACCTCGGTAAACGGATCGGGTCCCGGGAGATCAGGTTCGCCGCCCTCTACTTTCTGACCACGCCGACGCTGGTGCTGCTCGGCACGGGCATCGCGATGGGCCTCCCCGGAGAACGAGCCGGCATGCTCAACTCCGGCGCGCACGGGCTGTCGGAGGTGCTGTACGCGTTCACCTCGGCCGCCAACAACAACGGGTCGGCGTTCGCCGGCATCACCGTCAACACCACCTGGTACAACACGGCGCTCGGCCTCACGATGCTGTTCGGCCGGCTGCTGCCGCTGCTGTTCGTGCTCGGGATGGCCGGATCGTTCGCCCGTCAGCAGCCCGTGCCGGCGACCGTCGGCACGCTGCCGACCCACCGGCCGCAGTTCGCCGGAATGCTCGCCGCCGTGGCCCTGATCATCGTCGCGCTGACGTTCTTCCCGGCCCTCGCGCTCGGCCCGCTCGCAGAAGGAATCCACGCATGAGCACCACGACCCTCGACACCGGCGCCGGCGGACGCCCGCCGAGCTCGGGGCACGGCGGTCCCTCGAGCCCCGGCGCAGGCGGCGCACGACCCGTCGGCGGCGGCCTGCTCGATCCGTCCCAGCTGGTGCGCAGCCTGCCGGGCGCGCTGCGCAAGCTCGACCCACGCACGATGTGGCACAACCCGGTCATGTTCATCGTCGAGGTCGGCGCCGTGTTCACCACGGTGCTCGCGATCGGCGACCCGTCGGTGTTCGGCTGGCTGATCACCGGCTGGCTGTGGCTGACGGTCATCTTCGCGAACCTCGCCGAGGCGGTGGCGGAGGGTCGAGGCAAGGCGCAGGCCGAGGCACTGCGCCGCACCCGCACCGACACCGTCGCCCGCCGTCTCACCGGCTGGTCGCCCGGCGCCGCGCTCGACGACCTCCGCACCGCCGGGGACGGCCAACCGGTCGCCCATGACGGCTCCGGTGCGGCGGCGGACAGAACCGCGGTCACCGTCGAGGAGGTGCCGGCGCCGCGGCTGCGCCGGGACGACGTCGTCGTGGTCGCCGCCGGGGAACTCATTCCCGGCGACGGCGACGTCGTCGAGGGCATCGCCAGCGTCGACGAGTCGGCGATCACCGGCGAGTCGGCGCCGGTGATCCGTGAGTCCGGCGGCGACCGGTCGTCGGTCACCGGCGGGACGAAGGTGCTCTCCGACCGGATCGTCGTGCGGATCACCCAGCAGCCCGGCGAGAGCTTCATCGACCGGATGATCCGGCTGGTCGAGGGCGCCGACCGCCGTCGCACCCCCAACGAGATCGCGCTGAACATCCTGCTCGCCGCGCTCACCGTCATCTTCCTGCTCGCCGTCGCCACCCTGCAGCCGCTGGCGATCTACACGAAGTCGCTGCAGCCCGCGCTGCCCGACTCGGCCGCGCTCACCGGCCACGGCATCACCGGCATCGTGCTGGTGTCGCTGGTCGTCTGCCTGATCCCGACGACGATCGGGGCGCTGCTGTCCGCGATCGGCATCGCCGGGATGGACCGGCTGGTGCAGCGCAACGTGCTGGCGATGAGCGGGCGCGCCGTCGAGGCCGCCGGCGACGTCGGCACCCTGCTGCTGGACAAGACCGGCACCATCACCTTCGGCAACCGGCAGGCACGGGCATTCCTGCCGGTGCCCGGCGTCGGGGAGGCGATGCTCGCCGACGCGGCCCAGCTGTCCTCGCTCGCCGACGAGACGCCGGAGGGACGCTCGGTCGTCGTGTTCGCCAAGGAACGCCACGGGCTGCGGGAACGGTCGCCCGGCGAGCTGCGGTCGGCGACGTTCGTCCCGTTCACCGCGCAGACCCGGATGTCCGGGGTTGACCTCGCCGATCCCGACACGGGTGTCGGGCGGCAGGTCCGCAAGGGCGCGGCGAGCGCGGTCATTGCCTGGGTGCGGGCCGCCGGCGGC